>JAGRHK010000659.1 GCA_020444985.1 Candidatus Competibacteraceae bacterium | reverse complement strand
GAGCTCGGCGGCGTCGTCGATGCGCCCGGCGCGCACGCGCGCGGCGAGTTCGAGCGGCACCAGGCCGACCGGACAGACATCGACGCAGCGCCCGCAGTGCAGGCAGGCGCGCTCGCTCGCCGCGTGGGCCTCGGCGGCGGTGAGCGCGATGATGCCGCTGGTGCCCTTGACCACCGGCGCCTCCAGTCCGGGCAGGACCTGCCCCATCATCGGCCCGCCCATCAGCACGCGGGTCGGCGTCACGGTGAAGCCGCCGCAGAACTCGACCAGGTCGGCCGCCGGCGTGCCGATCGGCACCACCACGTTGCGCGGGTTGCGGATCGCGCCGCCGCCCACGGTGACCACGCGCGACACCAGCGGCTTGCCGAAGCGCACCGCGCGGCACACCGCGAGCGCGGTGCCGACGTTGTGCACGCTGACGCCGATCTCGGCCGACAGCTTGCCGGCGGGGATCTCGCGCCCGGTCACGGTGGTGACGAGTTGCTTCTCGGAGCCCATCGGG
>JAGRHK010000658.1 GCA_020444985.1 Candidatus Competibacteraceae bacterium | reverse complement strand
CGGTCCTCGCCGCCGCCGAAATGAGCGCGCCGACCGTCCGCGTGCTGTCCAACTACACCGGCACCTATCACGATCCCGACCCCGCCGCCATCAAGACCCGACTGTTCTTCCAACTGTTCCATCCGGTCCGCTGGATCGACAACTTGGAAACCGCCTTCCATGGCGGCATCACCACGATCGTCGAATTCGGCGGCGGCCTGGGCACCGGCGCCGCGCCGGAGGACAAGCGCCCCAATCTGGAAAGCATGATCAAGAAAGCGCTGCGCGGCTCCGACTTCAGCGCCCACTACCACGCGGCCATCAACAGCCAGACCCTGCGGGAAACCGCGACGGCCCTGCAATCATGATGCACCGCGCCGCCGCCCACGCCCAACGCACCCGCCGCCTGCTCGGCCAGGAAGCGATGAAACGCGCCCACCGCCGCAGCGAACTGATTCGGTACGCCGCGGAGGATGCCGTGGCCTCCACCCAACCAGCGCCCGACTCCGAACCGCTGATCAAG
>JAGRHK010000657.1 GCA_020444985.1 Candidatus Competibacteraceae bacterium | reverse complement strand
CCAATTGCCCAAGCGGCGGCATGAAAACGTAGAGGTGGCCTTCACGCGGCTCCACGCACAAGGAGGTGTGGATCACGGCTTGGGTATCCGCCGTCGCGGCGGGTTGTTCCTGGAAATCGCCGCGCGCGGCCTCCGTTCCTCCTCTCAGAAATTCACTATAGCGGCGCATCACCTCGCCATGGACATCGCCCAGCGCGGCGCGGAACTCGAACAGCGACTGCGGATGTGGCACTTCGCGGTCGGTCTCTCCAACCCAGGGCAGGGCCGCCAACGGCAACCGATAACCCATCGGCGAGTCACCGGGAATCAGATACAGATGCTCACGACGCAGCGCCCACGGTCCGCTCATCCATCGCCCGCCATCCGGCGTTTCGTGCCAGCGAATCGGCAGCGCATACCCGGTGATCGCGTTCAGACCCCGTTCCAGCAGGATCGCCAATCGCCGGCGCTCCTCGTCGTCCTTGAGATCGTACTTCAGCGGATCGACGTTGACCGGCAGCGT
>JAGRHK010000656.1 GCA_020444985.1 Candidatus Competibacteraceae bacterium | reverse complement strand
ACGATGTAGTCGCGACCCAAGCGGTTCTTGAGGATGTCGGCGGCCTTGAGCTGTTCTTCCGGGTCGGTAAAGCGGACCAGCAGGCGATCGGCCTCCAACTCCAGCCGCTTATGGGGCAGCTTTTCGGTGTCGAGCAAGGCGGCGACCCGATCCTGGAACGCCGGATCAATGGCGATGTTGGCCCGGGCACCGGAGATTTGCACCGCCGGATCCTCGCCGAACAGATTGGGCAGCGCAAAAATCAGGCCCCATAGTATGACTAGGCCGATCAGCAGATATTTCCACCAGGGATATTGATTCAGGGTGTAAGGCGTGGCCATGGAACGGCGTTTCCCGCGTGGCGCCGGGCGGCGCGGTTACAGAGTGCCTTTATAGGTGCCCTTGGGCATCAGCGAGCTGACGGATTGCTTTTGAATCCTGATCTGCACGTTTTCGGCGATTTCCACCTGCACGAAATTCTCGCCCACTTCGGTGATTCGGCCTAACACGCCGCCGCCGGAGACGACTTC
>JAGRHK010000655.1 GCA_020444985.1 Candidatus Competibacteraceae bacterium | reverse complement strand
GAGCAAAGTGAAGTTCAGAAATTCATGCACGTCCTTTAGGGTGTCGCCCAGCGCGGCGTCCTTGGCCAGCAGGTCGGGCAGCGGCACGAGGCCGAACCACACGGTCTGAAAACCCTTGGCCGAGCTCATCAGCCAGCCACTGACCGGAATGGCGATCATCAGACCGTAGAGCAACCAGTGCGCGGCGTTGGCGGCCCGACGCAGCACCGGCGACATGGTGTCGGGCAGGGCCGGCGCGGGGTGAGTGAGCCGCCAGCCGAGCCGGAACACGATCAGCGCGAACAGCGTGACGCCGGCCCATTTATGCCAGGAGTAGAGCTTGAGCTTGGTCGGTGACAGCGACAGATCGGTCATGTAAAGACCGAGGCTGAAGCTGGCGAGGATCCCGAAGGCAATGAGCCAGTGCAGGGCGATGGCGGTGGGTGTGTAACGTGGTGTCATGGTCAATCCGAGGAAGTCAGGCCGCGAGGGTGGTTTGTGTGTTCGTATCGGCAAAAACAAAGCTGTCCA
>JAGRHK010000654.1 GCA_020444985.1 Candidatus Competibacteraceae bacterium | reverse complement strand
CCCTGCTTAATCTGGTGATCAATGCGCGCGACGCCATGTCTCAAGCAGGGCGACTGGTGCTGGAAACCACCAATGCTGTTCTCGACGAGGACTACGCCGCCACGCACCAGGATGTGCGACCCGGCGCGTATGTGGTGCTGGCGGTCAGCGATTCCGGCGCCGGCATGGCGCCCGATGTGCTGGAGCGCGTTTTCGAACCGTTTTTCACCACCAAAGAGACCAGCAAGGGCAGCGGCCTGGGTCTGAGCATGGTTTATGGCCTGATCAAGCAGTCCGGCGGCCATGTCACGATTTACAGCGAGCTTGGCCGTGGAACCACAGTGCGATTGTACCTGCCGCGGGTTCACGTCGAAACTTCGGCCATATTTGAACCGGCGGATGCCGATGCCTCGTTTGAAGGTCACGGCGAAACCATTCTGGTCGTCGAGGATGATGTCGATGTCCAGCTGTTTGCCATCCGGGCGCTGCATAGCCTGGGTTATGAAACCTGTCAGGCGGACAATGCGAAAAC
>JAGRHK010000653.1 GCA_020444985.1 Candidatus Competibacteraceae bacterium | reverse complement strand
AGCAAGCGCCGCATGATGCATCGCTACGACAGTGACCACGACCCTTTCACTACTGGTATCGGTACCGTTGACGACGACGGTCAGATCCAACCTTGGGCCTTTTGGTCGCACGCGTTCTGGGGAGAGAACCCCCACGGCCAATGGACGGTGGTGGTGATCGATACCGAGCGTGGAACTACCGGTACGGTCGATGCGGTCCAGCTTCATCTGCGCATGGGTCGCCTGAAGGCGGGGAATCTTCAGCTCGAATCCTGCGATCTCGGTCAACATCTACTGTCCTGACCTTCGTTCTTTTCTGGATCGTCGAGCACGCGCATCGCTCTCTGTACACCCAAGAGCGGATGCGCCAACTCGATCCAAAAACCCTTGAGGAGTAAAGAAAATATGGCTTATCACGGCGAGATACTCGATCAATGTGGGTTGATCGAAATCGATTGTTCCCTGATTGCCGTCGTGGCCGTCAGTGGAGACGGCCCGAACGTCTGCGGACATTTACTGCTTCACACCGGTCCCA
>JAGRHK010000652.1 GCA_020444985.1 Candidatus Competibacteraceae bacterium | reverse complement strand
TCGGCTTCGCGCTGAATCAGTTCTTCGGCTTGCTCGTACCAACTGGGTGGCAACAGCATCGCCTCGCCGCCCTGCCAGTAGATCGTCAGCGACGCCAACGATTTTTCCACCATGTAGTCCAGTACCTTGCGGATCATCTCGCCCAGGCGGTCGAGTGTCAGCCGGTCGGGCGTCTTGTCCTCAAAGCAGTATGCGCAATCGGCATTGCATTGCAGGGTGGATAGCAGGATCAGCGAAAAATGGCTTTTCATGCGCACGAGTCCTCGGCGGGGTTGCGAGAAAGGCAAAAGTGCATGGCGAAAGAAAAATCTCTCACCACGTACCCTTCAAACCTTATCATTAGATATGTCCGAAATCATTGTGAGGATGGAATTATGAAACTTCTGCTGAACGCTGCCTTAATCGCCGCGCTGGGTTTATGCGCCGGCGCCTGTACCGTCGTTACCGATCCCAGTTCCGGTTCCAGCGCCGCCAGCAGCGGCGGTTCGAGCGGCAGCGCCACCACTCCGCAGCAG
>JAGRHK010000651.1 GCA_020444985.1 Candidatus Competibacteraceae bacterium | reverse complement strand
GACCAGCACGGCACCCTTGCGCATCGCCCGGACATGCTCGTGCGTCACCAGCTTGGGGGCCGCCGCACCCTGCACCAGCACGCCGCCGATCACGAGGTCGGCGGCGAGCACGTAACGCTCGAGCGTCGCGGTGCTCGAATAGACGGTGTTGAGGCCGCGATCGGCATAGCGCCGCGACAGATCGGCCAGAAGGTCGACATTGCGGTCGAGCACGGTGACGTTGGCGAGCGTGCCGAGCGCCATGCGGATGGCGTTTTCGCCCACCACGCCGCCGCCGATCACCACCACCTCGGCACTCTCCACACCGGGCACGCCGGCGAGCAGAACACCGCGCCCGCCATGCGCCTTTTCGAGGCAATGAGCGCCGGCCTGGATCGAGAGCCGTCCGGCCACCTGCGACATCGGTGCCAGCAGCGGCAGCCCGCCCAGCGGCGAGGTGACCGTCTCGTAGGCGATGCAGACGGCGCCGCTGTCGATCAGATCTCTGGTCTGCTCCGGATCGGGCGCCAGATGCAGA
>JAGRHK010000650.1 GCA_020444985.1 Candidatus Competibacteraceae bacterium | reverse complement strand
AATGCTGTCGGCATTTTCCAATTTGAGTCGCGGGGTATGAAAGACCTGCTGCAAAGGGCAAAACCCGACCGCTTCGAAGATATTGTCGCCCTGGTTGCGCTTTATCGTCCCGGTCCGATGGATTTGATCCCCGACTTTATTGAGCGCAAGCATGGCGTGCAGTCGATTGAGTACCTCGATCCGCGCCTGGAACCGATTCTGAGCCCGACCTACGGTATTATGATTTATCAGGAACAGGTGATGCAGATTGCCCAGGTAATCGGTGGATACAGCCTGGGCAGCGCCGATCTGTTGCGTCGTGCGATGGGCAAGAAAAAAGTCGAGGAAATGGCGCAGCAGCGGGATATTTTTGTCGCCGGTGCGGTGAAGAACGGCGTCGATCAGGCAAAAGCCAGCGAACTGTTTCGCCTGATGGAAAAATTCGCCGGTTATGGTTTCAACAAATCGCATGCCGCCGCGTACGCACTTATCGCCTACCAGACTGCGTATTTAAAAGCGCATTTTCCAGCCGAATTCATGG
>JAGRHK010000064.1 GCA_020444985.1 Candidatus Competibacteraceae bacterium | reverse complement strand
AATCACACGCGATAGTTGCGGTTCCGCTGGCAAACCAAGGGCATGTCGTAAAATCGTAGGATTGTGGCCAACGGACGGGGAGTAAAATCAGATGCGGATGGGACTAGGAAAAAAGACGGGACAGTTCCGGTTCTTGATAAGGACCGGTCTGGGTAATGAGCGAAGCCAGAGCGTCCGGGATCTCGGCGGCGGCGTAGCCAATAATCAAGAACCGAATCAGCGCCTGACGCTGGGCCGCTTCGCGCGCCAGTTCGATTAGGAGATCCAGCCCCTTGTGTCGGGCGACAACGCCCAAAACAGCAACTTTTAGCGGTTGATCCGGCGGAATCGGGCCACCGCCAGGAGATGGGCGCGGTAGCGGCGGTTCGTGCGCCACTGCCTGCAACTGCTGCTGGGCGGATGGATAATACCGCAGACAGCGTTGCCGCACGTCCTGGCTGGGGCAAAGCGCCAGATGAGCATCCTGGAACAGCCAGGCGTGTCGCAGGCGCCAATGCACGATATCCGTAGTCTCGGCGCGCGGGGATTGTTGCAGACAATCCAGACAGCCCTGCTGCTCCGGCTCGCCACAGTACGCCGGACGGACTGGCCCGATCAGATTGACGCGCGGACACAGCGTGTAGTAATCATGGACGGTGAACAGAAACGGACGCCCCAGGCGGGCCAACAGGGCCTGCAGATCAATCGCCCAGTGCATAGTATGATGCACATGAACCAAGGAGACCCCGAAGGCGTCCAGGACTTCAACCAATCGCTCGGCATCGCTGACTGGCAGGCACACGGCAAACGCGTCGACTGGATCGTCGGTGACCAGTGTTGCCAGATCGGGTCGTTCCGGCAAGGAGCGCAGCGTTAGCACCCGGACCCCGGCCTCGATCAGCGTCCGCGAGAGATCGTGCAGATGCCGGTCGATTCCCCCACCGAGTCCATGGGAAATCATCAGCACGACCGGCCGGTTTTGTCGGCGCCAGCGGGCGGCGGTGGCCGCCAGCCGCCAGGGTCTAGCGGGATCCCGTTCGACGTAACGGGCGATTTGAGCGGCGTAGTCCGGATAACGCTTCTGGATGATGGCCATAGCGCGTGATTTGCTCGGGCTGCTGTCCGCGCCAAAACTGACCTCGCCGGCATGGAAGACGAACAGATCCGCCGCCAGTGCGTGACGCCAGCCCAACTGGGCTGCGCGCAGGCAAAAGTCGTTTTCCTCGCCATAGCCGCGTCCAAATGTTGCTTCATCGAATAACCCGACCTGATTCAAACAATCGCGTTTGATGTACATGCAGAAGCCGATGGCGGTGGGCAGATCGGTCTGCCGCCCCTGATTGACCGCTTGCAGCGTTTGGTCCAGCGATTCCAGCGTTTCATCCGGCGGCAAGGTTCCGCGCCCTGGCAGGTTGGGATAACTGCAAATCGTTGCATTGTTCGAGAAGGGCGTTACTGTGCCGATGGAAGGCGCGCGCCAGGCATGGGCAGCCAGTCGGTCCAGCCAGCCGTGCGGGACTTCCGTATCGCTGTTGAGCAGCACGACATCGTGGCTGGCGGAAAGCCCCATGCCGCGATTGACGGTAGCGGTGAATCCCAGGTTTTGGGGGTTATGCAACGTCAACACCCGGTCGCTTTGTGGAAGAGCGTCCAGCATCGCCCGGATTTCTGCACGCGGCGAGGCGTCATTAATCAGAATCAGTCGGTGGTCGACGCTGGTGCGGGCATTCAGGACGCTGTCCAGACAGCGCCGAGTGGTCTGGACGCCTTCATAGATTGGGATTATTACATCCACCCGGAGCGTAGCCGGCAACGGGCCGTAATCATAATGGTAGGCGGGCAGGATCGCTTCCAGGGCAACGACCGGGTAGGGCGTTGAGGAATTAGCGCCGGACGCCGAGCGGCGGTAGGTAATGCCATGTATACGGAATTGATAGGATGGTAGGTGGCTGAACAAGGCCGGGAAGCGTTGATAGAGCCAGTCCTGGGATTGCCGTTTGGCGGTTTCCGCGATGGGAATACGATGGAAAGACCAACGGATTAACCCCCAGAACAGCGTCCTGAAACGTCTATTTGCTCTTGCAAAAATGATGATGTGGCGAAGCGGGGCGGTCATGCGCCAGAATGTGGATTGTTCAATTGCCTGCCATCGCTGATAATAGTCATCCCTTTGTGCGGTCAGCTGTTTGCATTCCTTTTGCAACTGACTCTGGTCCTTTTGCAACTGACTCTGTTCTTTTCGCAACTGACTCTGGTCAATGACCAGCATGGCATGATTTTTTTGCAGCTGATCATGTTCGCGTTGGAGTGCAAGATAAGTTTGTTCCAGCTGATCGCGCGCGGTTTCGACGTGCCGGAGATGTTGATGCGCATCATCCAAAGCTGCATGAGCGTTTTGTAGAACCTGCTCAACCCGAGCTAGATGCGCTTCCTGTTGCGCCTTTTCCGACTCCAGGTGCGTCAGGCGGCTTAACTGTTGTTGGTAGCGTTCGATACAGGCATTCCACTCGGCGCCGGTCCATACGTTGCGCCACTTGTGGTAAATGCGGGCGCGTCCCTCTCGTCGTAAAGCAGTATTGGCTTCGACGTTGAGTCCCGACTGGCTCAAGGCGACCCGATAAACCGCAGTCACCGCATCATGATGGACCAGCGGGCCTTTTCGGGTCAGTTGCAACCAGAAATCCCAGTCTTCGTAAACATCCAGGGTTTCGTCAAAGCGACAATCCCGGGCGCTGGCGCGGCGGAACAGAATGGCATGAATGGGAAAAATATTATGTCCGACCAGCTCAACAGGGTCATAAGGCGCGTTGTATATATCAATTTCATCGTCTGCGGCATTGACGACGCGGACCCCAGCGTAACTGGCGATCGCTTCCGGATGCGCGGCTAATGTCTCTTGTAATCTGGATAGATGTTCCTCCAGAAACAGATCATCCTCATCCAAAAAAATCAGCAGATCGCCCTGGGCGGCATCCAGGCCGGTATTGGCAGCGGCGGCGCGGGATAGCGGTTGCCCCGTGGAGATTAGTCGGAAAGTACAGCCGGCGCCGTTATCGGGCAGCGGAAGATCATCGCCGCCCCGTGCGTTGACAACGATGATTTCCAGCGGATCAATGGATTGGCCGATTGCCGAGGCGATCGCCTCATTCAGTGAAGAACGTCCCATCGTGCGGATGATGACGCTGATTGCAAAGGTCAGGCGCTGGCCATCTGGTGGAGTGATTGGGTAGTGACTTTCCGACATGGTTTGTAAAATTACCGGCATACAAAGTAACCCTCCCTCGGCAGAGCGAGGGCTTTTGTTTATGAGCCGCTCAAAGCAGCGACAGGAGGGCGCTAACGAGGCCCCAGCGATTAAGAACCACCTAACGATCTTTCGGTTTTTTTAATTTTAAAAATTAATTAGTTAAGATTAAATTATGCTGAACCGGCGCCGGCAAGGTTGCCTTGCGAAAGACGAAGAACACTTAGGATATTTTACCACCATCGCCAACCATGCCGGTTGAAGAACAGCGTCGCCGCGCGCAGGAACAGCCCGGTGTGGCGCCAGCCTTTGCGCGCGGCGTGACCGCCCAAATGCACAATACGCATCGTGGGCGTATAGGCCAGCCGGGCATGGTGCGTCAGGCGCAAGCTAAGATCGTAGTCTTCGAAATAGAGAAAATACGCGGGGTCAAAACCGCCGATGCCTAGCAGCGCATCGCGCCGGGCCAGCATGAAGCACCCGCTGACCAGGGGCGGATCCCAATAAGTGGCATTACCAATCCGGTCACGCAGTTCATAGCGCGCCAGTCGAGCGCGGAACCGGCGCTTCAGCCAACCCGGCGCAAACCCCCGTAAGACCAGATCCAGCACCGTCGGATAAGCTCGACACAGATACTGTCGTTGACCATCCGGTCCCCATACCGCCGGCGCCAGTAGTCCCACCTCGGGACAAGTGGCGAGGAACGACAGGCCCATGCTCAGTGTATCTTCTTCCATCAGCACATCAGGATTGAGAATCAAATGGCAATCCAGTCCATGCTGGGTTAACGCCAGATTGTGGCCGGCGCCATAGCCGATATTGCCATGCCCGCTGAGCAGAGCGACGGTAGCGGGTAATTCGGCAGCATCTATCAACCCCTGCAGGCGGCCGCGCCAGTCCACGCCTGGGCCGTTGTCAACCAGGATTAACTGCGCCTCAACCAGAAAATCGTGTTGCCAAGCATGCATCAAAGCAGCCCGAAGTCGCGCCAGGGTTTCCGTCAGCACCGGCAAATCCGGCGCATAAGTCACAATGGCAATACTGAGCCGGTTCACGCGACCTGATCCCAGCGGTTGATTTGCTGTTGTCCAGCTTGGGGCAATATCGGTCGCCGCCGGGGGAGGACGCAGGCGACGCAGCGCCTGCTTGTAATTTTCGGGGATGTGCCTGAGAAGAGAACCGACCGGCGTCCGGTAGAGAGCGATTCTCCAGCGCCAAGTGTTCCGCGCCAGCCAAGCGATGCCCCGGCCGCGTTCGGTGCGCCCCCAGCGCGCCCCCCGGCGCAACGGTTCGGTCAGTCGCCAGGAGCGTGAGGCGATTATCTGGTCGTAGCGCGCTTGCCAAGCTTGTTCGTGAGTGACCATCAGGCTTTCCAGTGCCTGGATACTTGTCAGCAGACGGTCCGTTTGGGCGTTGCCTGCGGTGGGGGAAGGCGGGGCGAACGGCCGGGCGCATTCCAATCCGTTCAGTACCCAGTAGGCTTCCGCAGCGACGACTTCGCGCGGCAGGGTATAAGTGCGGTAGCTGTTGAGCGCCATGACATGACGATCATAGTCCTGAACGGCCAACTGGCCGGCGAAACAGGCAATGGCCTGACGCTTGCGTTCGATCAACTCTGTAATGTCGAGCAGGCGATTCGGTGACAACGGCGCGCCAATTTCGTAAAACGCCAAGTCAATTTCAGCGCCAATCCGACCGGCGGTTTCCCACGCTGCTAATCCAAGCGCGCGATGATCCGGGTGAATCTCATGCGGCGAGGGCGCGTACAGCCAGCGGGCGCCAACGCGCTGAATGGCGGCCAACAGGCGTTCTACGAGCGGTTCGTCACAGCGCAGCTCGCGGTCACGGTAGGCCCAGAACTCCGGTTGGCCATAACCGAGCACAGCGGCGGCAGCGCAGCTTTCCGCCTGGCGCTGCGCCACATAGTCCGCCCGATCAGGCTGATCGTGTTGAGCGCCGCCGCCATCCGTCACAATAATCACGGTCACGGGATCGCCGGCGGCAACATGACGCATGATCGCCCCAGCGCAACCGAAGACTTCATCATCAGGATGCGGAGCCAGCGCTAGAACGGGGCCGTTTCCCAGAATACGCACAGCGTGATACGGTATGAAATCGCTTTCGATGCTCATTGCGAGATTATTCTATGGAACTGATTCAATGATCAACAGGGCCAACCGGAACCATTCTATTCGAGCGTGGCCCCGTATTTTTCGCGGAAAATGGCGATGAATGCACGAATGATCAGCGCTTTTAGCGCGCCACAACCCGTATTGGTCACCGGGGGAACCGGCTTCATCGGTCGCTCACTGGTTGCGGCGCTGTTGGCGCGCGGCGCGCAAGTGCGGATGCTGGTCAGGGATCAGGCGCAATGCTCCAGACGCCATGCTGAAGAGGCGGTCGAAAACATGTCCGGTGATTTGACCGATATCGCCAGCCTGGCTCGGGCTTGCGCGGGAGTCAAAACCCTTTTTCATATCGCTGGCTTTGCCCACGCTGATGCCGGCGATACCCCCGATTTTGCAACCCGGCACTGGACGGTGAATGCACAGGGAACCTTTAATCTGCTTGATGCAGCGCGAACGGCGGGAGTACAGCGCTTCGTGTTTCTAAGCAGCGTCAAGGCGGTCGGCGATCCCGGCCCGCGTTGCGTGGATGAAAGCTGGGACACGCCGCCGGAAACACCCTACGGTCAGGCCAAACGCGCTGCTGAGGAAAAAGTGCGGGCGGTCGGGCGCGAAGCGGGGATGCATACTGTTAATGTGCGGCCCGCATTGGTCTATGGCCCCGGTATGAAGGCCAATTTATTGCGACTCATCGAAGCCGTGCGTCGGGGTTGGTTGCCGCCGTTGCCGGAAACCGGTAACCGGCGTTCGCTGGTCCATGTGAATGATGTGGCGCAAGCCTTGCTGTTGGCCGCTACGCATCCGGCGGCTACAGGGCAAACGTATTTTGTCACGGATGGCCGGGCGTATTCAGGGCGGGAGTTGTATCAACTGATCCGCCAGGCGCTGGGCCGACCGGTTCCAAACTGGGCTGTTCCGGCAAAGGCGTTATGGGGTTTGGCGGAACTGGCCGATGGCGCGCGCTGGATCATGGGTTATCGCAACCGCAAGGCCCAGATGATGCTCGATAAGCTTTTAGGTTGGGCTTGCTATGATTCGCGTCGGATTACTGATGAGTTAGGCTATCAGCCGGTTTGGGATTTGGAACGCGCGTTACCGGCGCTATTCGAGGAAATCAAGCAACATGCCGATTCAAGGGCAAGCTGATCCGGTCGAGGCGGTCGAGCGTCCGCCAGGGTGGCTCGCATGGATCATGGCGCTGGCCATCGGCGCGACGCTGACCTTGCTGGCCGTGGTGCTGTACTACCAGACCGGCAGCTATAGCGAGGCCAATGTGCCCTTGCGGTGGAGCGGTAGCGAGCTGCGCCTGACCCGCGGCCAGGGCGCGGCCTCGCCGGATGATCCAACCGCATTGACCATTCAGGCGGCTGACGCTAAAGGCATCGTACTATGGACGCCGCCGCGCTGGATTAACGCGGGTCTGTATAGAGAACTAGCCTGGGAAATAACCGGACTCGATGCTCGCCATCCAGTCCGACCCATCTGGCAACCGGCTGATGGCCAGGCGCAACCCGCCGCGCAGGCATTGCCCGCCGCCGCAGACCCCATTAATCTGGCGACCGAGCCGGGTTGGACAGGAACGATTGCGACCTTGGGCCTCTTTATTCCCGGACCGCTTGCATCGCCAATGACCGTACGCCAGCTTGAATTGCGTCCCGCAGCATTGACGGCTGCAGCATGGTGGGAACGGCTGTGGGAAGAATGGACGACCCGACAGGATTGGAGTCCGCGTTCGATCAATTTTGCCGCCGGCGCCACGGTAAGACCCCTGGGATCGCTGACATTGCTAGCGGCGATCTGGGTGGGTCTGAGTAGTCTGCTCTATGCGGGATGGATGCTTGCGGCAGGCCAGCGGTTGCGGCCCGCGCCATTTGTCGCCCTGTTTCTGCTGGCCTGGCTGCTGCTGGATATGCGCTGGCAGTGGGAACTGAGCGGACGTCTGGATCACACTGTGGAGCGCTTTGCCGGCAAGAATGCGACCGAGCAGCGCTTGGCCGATCTGGATGGCGATTTGTACCGGTTTGTGCTGGAAGTCAGGCGACATTTGCCGGAACGTCCAGCTCGATTGTTGATCGTCAGCGCCGATCCTGGCGGGTTCCTGGCGGGACGGGCGCGCTATCACCTGCTGCCCCAGAACGACTACATGATATTTTTGCAACCGCCGAATAGCGCGCGTGCGGGCGATTATATTCTGGTTCTCGAACCCTTGCGCGAAGTGCGCTTTGACCCGGCTG
>JAGRHK010000649.1 GCA_020444985.1 Candidatus Competibacteraceae bacterium | reverse complement strand
GTGGCGGAGCTGGTACTGGCCGAAATCGTGCTGCTGATGCGCGGTATTCCCCAGCGTAATGCCGCGGTCCATCGCGGCGGCTGGATCAAGACCGCCACCGGTTCCCACGAGGTGCGCGGTAAATGCCTGGGCATCGTCGGCTACGGCCACATCGGTACCCAGGTCGGACTGCTGGCCGAGGCGCTGGGGATGCGGGTGGTGTTTTACGACATCGAGACCAAGCTGGCGCTGGGCAATGTTCAGGCATTGCCATCGTTGGACGCCCTCCTGGACCTCGCCGACGTGGTGACCCTGCATGTTCCGGAAACGCCGGGGACTTTTCGGATGATCGGCGCCGAACAACTGGCGCGGATGAAGCCGGGTTCCCATCTGGTCAATGCCGCTCGGGGTACGGTCGTGGATATCGACGCGCTGGTGGCGGCGCTGGAGTCGCAACATCTGGCCGGGGCGGCGATTGACGTGTTTCCGATGGAACCGAAAGCCAACGATGAGGAATTTATCTCGCCGCTGCGCCGCTTCGA
>JAGRHK010000648.1 GCA_020444985.1 Candidatus Competibacteraceae bacterium | reverse complement strand
AAACCCCGCCATTGCCCGATGCTGCCCAGCCCCTCGTGCAGAAAAACCAGGGTAGGGCCGGCGGCGGCGCGTGGGGGGATCAGATGCTCGGCGTGCAGCCGGCGGCCGGCGGCCTCTAGAGCGTGATGATGGCGGCGGACGAGTTCGGTCATGGGGAATTCAGGCGATGTTTTGTTCCTGGAAGATCGCCAGCAGGATGTCCAGCCGCTGCCGGGGTTCGTTCATCTCCAGCAGGGTGTGACGGACGTGCGGCGGTAGGGGCAGGATTTCCGCCAGGCGGTTACCGACCCAGGCGGCATCCTCCCAATTTGGCGTCAGGAACCGGCGATAGGGCGCCAGTTCCTCGCAGTCCAACAGATCGCGGAGGACACGGACCAGAGGTTCGTGGCTGGGCAAAGTCGATTGCGCCGGATCGTCCGGTAGCCACCGCACCTGAGCGATCAGCAGTTGATCGGGCCGCGCATGGTGGTCGACCACGCGCAGTCGTTGTGTGCCCAGACAGGTGATGCCGAGCAGGCCATCG
>JAGRHK010000647.1 GCA_020444985.1 Candidatus Competibacteraceae bacterium | reverse complement strand
CGGACATCGCCGTGTACGGGCCGCTGATCGAGGCGGTGTTCGACAGTGTCCCGCGCGAACGGCGGATACCGTTCAGCGTCGCCGATCAGGGTGCGCCGGTCGAGAATCCGCTGGTCGAGATATTTTTCGAGTTGCTGGATCTGGGCGGTGGGCGCCATGACGCCGCGCAGGTGTTGGGCCTGCTGGAGCCGCCGGCCGTGCGGCGGCGCTTCGGTCTGGCGGAAGACGATCTGGAGCGCATACGCCGCTGGGTGCGCGGCGCCGGCATTCGCTGGGGCATCGACGCCGACATCAAGAGCACCTGGGAGTTGCCCGCCACCGCCGAGCACACCTGGCGGGCCGGGCTGGACCGGTTGCTACTGGGCTACGCGCTGCCGGGAAACGGCCGCGAGCTGTACGACGGCATTCTGCCCTACGACGAGGTGGAAGGCGGCGAGGCGCGGGCGTTGGGATGCTTGCAGAGCTTCACCGAGGCGTTGTTCGGCCTGGACGCCCGTTTGCGCGAGCGCCGGTCGCTGGCGGCCT
>JAGRHK010000646.1 GCA_020444985.1 Candidatus Competibacteraceae bacterium | reverse complement strand
GACGGTAAATCCGGCGATGGCTGTGGTCTGCTGATGCGCAAGCCGGACGCGTTCCTGCGTCAAGCCGCTGCTGGGGCCGGCATCGAGCTGGGCGAGCATTATGGCGTCGGCATGGTGTTCCTCAACCGCGACCCGGCCATGGCCGAAGCCGCCCGCGCTGACCTGCAAGCGGAACTGGAACGGCAGGGGCTCGCGGTTGCCGGTTGGCGGGTGGTGCCGGTCAACCCCGACGCCTGCGGCGAGGAGTCGCGCGAGTCCCTGCCGGACATCGCCCAGATTTTCGTCAACTCGCCGGTCGGGATGCTGCCGGAAGTGTTCGAGCGCCATCTGTTCGTCGCCCGTCGCCGCGCCAGCCAGCGCATCCAAGCCCGCGATCCAGTCTACTATGCGCCGTCGCTGTCGAGTCGGCTGATCAGCTACAAGGGGTTGGTGATGCCGGCCAACCTGCCGGTGTTCTATCCCGACCTCGGCGACGAACGGCTGGAGTCCTCGATTTGCCTGTTCCATCAGCGCTTCTCCACCAATACCC
>JAGRHK010000645.1 GCA_020444985.1 Candidatus Competibacteraceae bacterium | reverse complement strand
TTCTGATCATTCAGGATTTGGCGGCGTTGGTATTGATGACGGTGGCGGGCGTTGGGGCGCCGTCGCTGTGGGCGCTGCTGGTGCTGGGATTGCCGTTATTGCAGCCGCTGGTGATGAAATTGTTGGATTGGAGCGGCCATGACGAATTGCTGGTGTTGTATGGACTGGCGCTGGTGTTGCTGGTCGGCGGCTTGGGCTTCGAGCATCTGGGCCTGAGTTCGGAGTTGGGCGCGCTGCTGTTGGGGGTTTTGCTGGCGAGTCATTCCCGGGCGATGGAACTCTCCAAGGCCTTATGGTCGCTCAAGGAAGTGCTGCTGGTCGGTTTTTTCCTGCAAATCGGGTTGGAAGGTTGGCCCAGTCTGGCCACGCTGGGCGGGGCACTGTTGCTGGCATTGCTGTTGCCGCTCAAGGCGGCGTTGTTTTTCTTCATCCTGACCGCCTTTCGGCTGCGTGCCCGTACCGCCTTCCTGACCGCGCTGGCCTTGGCCAGCTACAGCGAGTTTGCGCTGATCGTGGTGAAATTCATGGTCGGCAAT
>JAGRHK010000644.1 GCA_020444985.1 Candidatus Competibacteraceae bacterium | reverse complement strand
CAGAGGTACACTTCCCCAGAAACAGGGCCTTGCCTTATGTTCGCAGGCCGTGTACAATCCATTTCACCATCGCTCACGCTGACATTGCACAAGACACCATCACCGGAACGCATCAGGAAGGGTCGGCACTATGACTCCAAAAACCGAGACGAAGGCAGCAATTGCTCCACCCGAGCCCAAGAAACCGCGGGTCCATTCAATTGACCTGGATGACAGCTCGCTGTATCTGAACCGCGAGCTGAGCTGGCTGGAGTTCAACCGGCGTGTCCTGCAGGAAGCGTTGAACCAGGACGGCCATCCGCTGCTGGAGCGGGTCAAGTTTCTGGCGATATTCCATTCCAATCTCGACGAGTTCTTCATGATCCGCGTCTCGGGTCTCAAGCAGCAGGTGCAGGCAGGCGCAGTCAAGGCGCCGCCAGACGGCATGCTGCCTGGCGAGCAACTGGCCGCGATCCGTCGCCGCCTGCTGCCGATGCTCGACGAAGGGACGTCCACCTGGCAGGATGACCTCAAGCCAAAGCTGCGCGACGCGGGCAT
>JAGRHK010000643.1 GCA_020444985.1 Candidatus Competibacteraceae bacterium | reverse complement strand
AGAGGTAGCAGTTGGCTAAGATGAAGGCCTTATCCGGAAAGGAAGTCTGTGTCATCCTTGAAAATTATGGATTCAATAAAATGCGCCAACGTGGAAGTCACATAGTAATGCAAAAGCAGGCTCCGGGAAGTACTATCACAGTTCTGGTTCCTGATCACAAGGAAATTCGGATAGGAACATTATTGTCGATAATTCGCCAATCCGGGCTTAGTCGCTCAGAGTTCGAGTAAAGAAAAAAAGAGGTGATAAAATCGTGGATTCCTTCATTAATCATGCTTTCACGGTATTCATGGGCTTTTTCGCCATCATGAATCCCATTGCCAACACACCCGTATTTCTAGGGCTCACTGCTGAAGATGACCCCAACGTCAGGCGTAAGATTGCCGCCAAGGCACTATTCTTAAGCCTCGTTATCATTATCATTTTCTCAGCCGCAGGTAAGTTGATATTCGATCTATTCGGAATTACTCTGTCGTCCTTTCGTATCATGGGTGGAATCCTGGTTGCCCTGGTCGGCTACCATATGCTTCAGGGAGGC
>JAGRHK010000642.1 GCA_020444985.1 Candidatus Competibacteraceae bacterium | reverse complement strand
AGCGGGTACCCGATCTGCGGCAAGCCCGCTTGATCGCCTCCCCCATCGCATCAGGATCGGCGGGGTTGCGGTCCTCCATCATCCCCTCGCCCAGCGGTTCGACGGCGAAAGCCTCAACCCGGAACCGCGGCCCGGAACGGCTCAACTCGACCAACTTGATTGACGAGGAGCTGATGTCGATGCCCAGAATAGATTCTTTACGCTTGAACAGAGCCAAGTTACGCTTCCTCAACTGATCTGATTGAACGAATCAAACCTATACCTTGAAAATATAGCAAACAAACTCGTCCGAAGCGCCGAGGAATACCATAGCCCGCCGCCATCGCCCCACCGGAGTTTGCCCATGGCCAGACGACGCCGCGACACCCCGCGACTCAAGATCCTCATGGCGCAGGAAAGCGCTCGAATCATGGTTGAAGAAGGAGTCCAGGATTTCCGCAGCGCCAAGCGCAAGGCCGCCATTCGCCTGGCGGTGACCGACAAGGCCGCTCTGCCGGATAACGCCGAGATCGAACAGGCACTGCTCGACTACCAGCGG
>JAGRHK010000641.1 GCA_020444985.1 Candidatus Competibacteraceae bacterium | reverse complement strand
ATACCAGCGATGATCGCGATGCGGCAGGACAATCCCCAGTTGGGCCACGATCCTGGAAACCTCATCGCCGACATTAATGCAGTCGGTCAGCTTGCCGCCAAAAATACTGAGATGCGCCCTGGTCCGATCCACCTCGATTTCGTGCTTGCGGGACCATCGCAGCCAATCGTGGCCATGGTCGCCGGCCTGGGCTTTCACCACCAACGGCCGAACCCCGCAACGCTCGGCAACGATGTCGGCGCAAGTCAACGGTCGGTCCAGATTCAGGCGCTTGTTGATGTTGTCGAGCACGAACCGCCGCTCCTCGTCCGTCACCTCGGCAAACGGCGTCTCCACCGGGGTATCGGTGGTGCCGATGCAGGCGCGCGCACCCATCGGAACGACGAAGAACAAGCGTCCATCGTCGGCGAAGAAAGTCAAAACACGTGGATTGAGGGTGATCCGGGGCACGATCAGATGGATACCCTTGGAAAACACATGGCGGTATTCGGTCTGTTCGCCGGTCAGCGCGTTATGGCCGTCCACGAACGGACCGGCGG
>JAGRHK010000640.1 GCA_020444985.1 Candidatus Competibacteraceae bacterium | reverse complement strand
GTGCTGGCGGCATCGAGATCGGTGCGCCCGGCGACCGCCGCGCCGCCCAATGCAGCGGCGAACTCGGCGCGGCCCACCCGGTAGCGTCGGCCTTCGATCCAGCCCTCGACCCCATCGCCCGGACTGTTGCGCAGTTCCGTGGCGATCGGAACGGCGGCGCCGGCGGCTTCCGCTAGGGCGCGACCGACCGGATGTTCGGAACCGCGCTCCAACGCCGCCGCCAGCGCCAGACAGCGCCGCGCCTCCAGGCCGCTTTCCGGCTCCACCGCCGCCACTTGCGGCCGACCGTAAGACAAGGTGCCGGTCTTGTCGAAAATTACCGACGTGGCCCGCGCCAGCGTTTCCATCGCATGCCCGCGAGTCGTCAACACACCCAAGCGGGTCAATGCGCCGGTCGCGGCCACGATGGCGGTCGGGGTGGCCAAGGACAGGGCGCAGGGGCAAGTGACCACCAGCACCGACAGGGTAATGCGAAACGCAGTATCGAAATCGCTCAGCGACCACCAGACCAGCCACACCACCGCCGCCACTCCCAATAG
>JAGRHK010000063.1 GCA_020444985.1 Candidatus Competibacteraceae bacterium | reverse complement strand
CACGCCAGGATGCGCCAAATGGGGATCCCGGTTCGCTTCAGATGAAGAATTCATTGAAGATTCCATGCTATCAACCCAAAAAGTTCAAATTTCCCGAAAATCGTCTTCCTGATTCTCGCTCTCTGTATGCAGCAAGATCACTCGTTCCGGTGCGAACTCCTGCAACTTGCCTGCGGTTTCTCGGGGCGCCAAGGCAAAATCGAACGCATGACGGTCACCACGCACGATGGCCAGCCGTCCTGTAGCCAAGCTCTTACGTTGGGTGGGCGTCACACGGACCAGGCGAATCCAGTGGCCGTCACTATCGAGAAAATTATAGGGAATCTCTGCATCCGGTTCATTCACACGGTGGCTGTCGATCAACTGACGGGCGCGAGCAACCGCTTCCCGCCGCTGTTTCTCCGCTTCCCGCTCCAGATTCAGTTGTCGGTCGCGTTCCCGTTTGCGCGCTGCTTCCATCTCCGCTTGACGACGCGCTTCCGCTTGATGCGTCACATCCTCAGCCGCCAATGCTTTATTCTTTTTACGCTGGTGATCCTGCTTACGGTCATCGGATGCCTGTTTTTTGGCCTTATCCGCCGAAACCAGTCCCGCTTTCAGCAATTCATCCCGTAACGACATGACGCCCCTCAAGATTAGGAAACTGTATGTAGAAAGCAGAAAACAGCAATTCAGGCAAACGCTTGAGCGTCCGGACATTTCTGTTCAACATTGCCAACACCGGTTTCCCCATTCCTTCAATACAGAATCCGCGTGCGCAGCGTACCGGCAACTTCCTCCAGTCGTTTTCGCAATTGCCGGGTTTCCGCGCGCCCATGCGCGTCGATGTCAATCACCACATAACCGATCCTGGCATTGGTTTGCAGGTATTGGCCGGCGATATTGATTTGCTCTTCGGAAAAGATAGCGTTGATTTGGGACAACACGCCGGGCTGGTTGCGATGGATATGCAGCAGTCGATGTTTACCAGGGTGTTCAGGCAACGACACTTCTGGAAAGTTGACCGCGCTCAGGGTCGAGCCGTTGTTACTATATTTGAGTAACTTGCCGGCCACTTCCAGACCGATATTCTGTTGCGCTTCCTCAGTGCTGCCGCCCACATGCGGGGTCAGCAACACATTATCAAAGCCGCGCAGAGGGGAAACGAATTCATCCTCATTCGCCTTTGGCTCGACCGGAAAAACGTCGATAGCCGCGCCGGCCAGACGCTTTGATTCCAGAGACGCCGTCAACGCCGCGATGTCCACCACGGTGCCACGGGCGGCGTTGATCAGGCAAGCGCCCGGCTTCATGAGCGCCAGTTGCTCAGCACCGATCATACGGTAGGTTTGCGGCGTTTCCGGAACATGCAGGGTCACCACATCGGCCATTTCCAGCACGATCTCCAGGGACGGCAGCGGTTGCGCGTTGCCAAGGACCAGCTTGGTTTCTATATCATAAAATACGACGCGCATGCCGAGCGCCTCGGCCAGTAACCCAACCTGGGTGCCGATATGGCCGTAACCAATAATGCCCAAACACTTACCGCGCGCCTCATGGGAACCGGCGGCGGTCTTCACCCAGCCGCCGCGATGAGCGGCCGCGTTGCGTTGCGGGATACCGCGCAGCAGCAGGACGATTTCCGCCAATACAAGCTCCGCTACGCTGCGGGTATTGGAAAAAGGCGCGTTGAACACAGGAATGCCCCGTTCCTGAGCAGCATCCAGATCCACCTGGTTGGTGCCGATGCAAAAACAACCCACGCCGATCAACCGTGGGGCGCGCTCAAAAACGCGCGCGGTCAACCCGGTTGCCGAACGGATACCGATGAAATAAGCGTCGCCGATAGCCTCCAGCAACTCCGGCTCGGGCAAGGATTTGGGTCGATAATCGATATTGGTGTAGCCGTCCGCCTGGAACGCTTCCACCGCGCTGGCGTGAAGACCTTCAAGCAAGAGAATCTTGATCCGGTTTTTATCAAGCGAAGTCTGACTCATGGCTGCCTGGGATTTTGTCGGTGACGAATAGCATGTAACATAACCTCTCTGACTGGCGCTGGCAACTTTGAAGGCTTCCCCTAAACGCCCATGAAGCAGATTTGGCTCAAAAAAATCCGGGTCGTTGTCTCGCTAGCGTTTCTGGCGCTAACGACACTGCTGTTCGTCGATTTTGACCGGTTTGGCGCAACCCCAGCCGCCACGGCGACGCTCTATCCGCAATTTGTCCCGTCGCTCCTCAACTTCGCTGAAACCCTGGCTTGGGGAGCAACCGGTTTTTTGCTGGTCATCGGACTGACGTTGCTGTTCGGTCGGATCTACTGCTCAACGATCTGTCCATTGGGCACGCTGCAAGACATTTTCATCCGCGTCGCCGATAAGCTGCGCAAGCCGCGCCGGGTCAAATTTCGCTACCAGAAGCCGCACCCGGCTTTGCATTACAGCATCCTGGCGCTAACGATCGCCCTGTTCCTCAGCGGCAGCGCCCTGGCCCTAAGCCTGCTCGACCCCTTCAGTAATTTCGGGCGGATCGCCAGCGATCTGCTGCGCCCACTCTACGTAGCCGCACATAATGGCTTCGGGCAATTACTGGAAAGTTTTGGCATTTATGGACCCTTTCCCCTGCATTGGAAAGCGCCGGCGCTGGCAACGCTGATTTTTCCTATCCTGTTTCTGATCGGACTCGCCTGGCTAAGCGCCTTCAAAGGTCGTTTATTCTGCAACATGCTCTGTCCCGTAGGCGCGCTTTTGGGCCTGATCTCGCGGTTTGCGGTATTCAAAATCCGTATTCCCAAGACTGCCTGCACCCTCTGCGCCCATTGTTCCATTTACTGCAAGGCCGGCTGCATCCATCTAAAGACCCAAGAAGTGGATTTCAGCCGCTGTGTCGCTTGCTTCAACTGCATTCCGGTTTGCGATGCGCACGGCATCGGGTATGCACGGGCGCGAGCGCCGGAAACACCGCCCGAAGATCTGTCCAGCCCGGCGCGTCGGGCGCTGCTGTGTGGAGCCGCGGTAACCGTGGTCAGCTTGACAGGTCTGTCGGGATCGAGCCGTGGGGAAGCCAAGCTGTATAACCAGGTTCCCAGTACCGTGGCGAATACGCGGACCTATCCAATCGCGCCGCCCGGCGCAGGCGACATCGCTCGGTTCAATGATTTATGCACGGCCTGCCACTTGTGTGTCAGCGCCTGCCCTTATGGCGTATTGCAGCCGGCCCTGCTGGACTATGGCCTGTCCGGTTTGCTGCAACCCCATCTCGACTTTGCGAGCGGTTATTGCAGCTACGAATGCAACCGGTGCGGGGACATCTGCCCGACCGGCGCCATCCAGCCCCTGGCCTTGCCGGCCAAGAAGACCGTGCAACTCGGCATCGCTCACTTTATCCGCGATAACTGCATCGTTTACACCGATCATACCGCCTGTGGTGCTTGCGACGAGTATTGCCCCACCAACGCCATCGAGATGATTCCCTATCGCAATGGCCTGACCATTCCCGAGGTGCGCGAATCGCTCTGCATCGGCTGCGGCGCTTGCGAAAATGCCTGTCCGGTGCGCCCCTATCGCGCCATCTATGTAGAGGGCCACCCTGTCCATCAACGAGCGGAACGACCACAAGTTAAACCGCTTGAGCGCGAGAGGCAAAGCGGGTTCCCGTTTTAACCGGCATGAGCGACGCGCCGGCCCAGAGGCCATTGTTTAAGACTGCGCCAAAAAGCCTCCTAACCCGCCACGCCAAATACCTGTGCTCGTTCCAGGATGCCTGTCGCCCAGCGTTGATGGGTGGCCGGTTCGCAAAATGTCCCACACAGCTTGAACACCGCCGCAGCATCGGGACACAGCACCGCAGACGCCATCTCGTAGTCCTCCTGGGAAACCCGATAACGCGCTTCGATTATCGGAATTTGCGTGGGATGAATCGCTGTTTTACTCAGTAATCCATGCTGGAGATCGGCTTCCACCTCACGCGCCAGTACCTCTGGCATATCGAGGCGTTCAAACACGGGCGCGCTCAAAGCATAGCCTGCCGGATGAAATATGCAGACCAGATCCGCAATCACGCTACGCAGCGGCGTGTCGTAAACCGTCGCGCCGCGCGCCCGGCGCACGCCCAGCAGATTCAACAGATCGTTGCCGCCGATGCGCAAGCACAACACCCGCTCGCGCAACCCGCTATCCTCCAACTCATCGCGCAATACTTCCATTTGGCGGCGATCAAAGGTTTCCGGGGTTTCCAATACGGGCATCAGCCAATGACCATAGCGGTCATCCCAAACCCGCAACCAATCCCCCAATGAACGTGGGCCAACCTTGGGCAGAACAAATCCCTGAATCTTTTGAATGCCTTCCATGCGTAACAACCGACGCAGCACCGCCGGATTACGCGGGCGAATGAAGCGTAGCGCCGACCCGGTTTCCAGTTCCGGCAACAACG
Source organism: Candidatus Competibacteraceae bacterium (assembly GCA_020444985.1). Taxonomy (GTDB): domain Bacteria; phylum Pseudomonadota; class Gammaproteobacteria; order Competibacterales; family Competibacteraceae; genus UBA2383. The sequence goes on along the minus strand of JAGRHK010000063.1, from coordinate 3,234 downwards.
CCGCCAGCCGACGCAACGCCGACTCCAGATCCCGTTCATGCAAAGCATCCTCGGTGCAGAAGATCAGCGAGCGCACCGAGAGCGGTTTTTGCCCCTGCGCGATCTGCGCCAGATCTAGGCGACTGGCCGGCACGTACAACGATGCGCCCAACTGGGTCACCGACAGCGGGCGCGCGGACGCGGCGTAACCGTGGGCATGCGCCGCGCGAAAATCGACGGGAATAACACTCATAGCAGATCCTTGATGAGAGCCGTTGCCTGAATCGGCATGGTGGAATCGACCGTTATGGGAACCTGCTTTTCCTGGGCGAGCCAATGCAGGTGCTCAACATCGGGATGGCTGGAATCGCGCAACAGGAGTCGCCCCGGCACGCGACGCAACAGCACCCGGGTCGCCTCAGCCACGCCAGGTTTGACGAAATTACGGTCACTGATCTGGTAAAGGCCATGCAGGCGCGCTAAAAAATCTGTCATCGCTCGCCGGCGCTCCTGACGTTCTTCCCGATTGCGACGCACGATCCCCGGTTCAACCGCAGGGAAATGCGCCGTTACTTGATCGAGAAAGCGGTTTGAATGATCACAGGACGCGAATTGCGAGTAAAACACGCAACCGTGGAAATCGTCCGGGCCGATGGCGGCGTTGAGAATCGAGCGGCTGGTCAATCCTGATACGGTCGCGTTGAGAATGCCGCTGGGCATTGCGTAATCAGCATAGGTCGCCGCCACCTCCGCAGTTCCACCGATATCCGACACCACATGCAGCGCTTCATCCAATTGCTCCGGCTGCTGCCTATTCCAGCGGCGCACCGCCTGATGCAATTCTTCGGTAATGACTCCTTTGGCGGTCCAGCCATCCACGAAGGCCAGTCCGCCTGGATCGCGACCTTCGGAGCGCAGAATGAACTTCAGGGCATTTTCATCCATGCCTCGGTCGCGAATAATGGAAATCGAATAATGACGCGCATCGGAGCGGCCCCATTGCCGCAAGGCGCGCGCCAATAAAGCGCCAATCGGCGTACCGGCGCGGGCCAGCGACACCAAGGTAAGCTGTTGGGGCCGACTTTCCGCCAGATAGCGCGCCAGCGCCATGATCTCCGCTGCTAACCGTCCGGCGTACCGGTCGGTCAGCGCCTCGAATAATTGCAAATAACGCGGCTCTGGCGCTCGCTCCGGGGCCAGCATCTCACTGTAATGACGCTGGCCCGACTGAATCAACTGCTCCTTGGCGGCAACATCCACCATCTCCAGTTGCAGCGGCTTGAGCAGGAAGATCGTGTCCTCGGGTTGATAACTGCCGGTGAACAACGCCATCAGTGAGACTCGCTCCACGTCTGGCGCTGAATCTGGCTATCCCTGGGCGTCAAGGCAAAATCGCAAACGCGCATGAACGGCAGATCGGTCAAACTGTCACCGGCGCCGATGGTGACAATCGGTCCTTCACGCCGCAGCTCCTCCGCTACGCGCTGCACCGCAGCGTGCTTTTGCGCTCCCCGGACCATCAGCGCCAGATTATTGCCGTTCCAGTGCAACGCCAGTTCCGCCGGCAACCCCTGTTGCAGATGCGCCGCCAGTCGGGCCAACGCTGCACCGTCATCATCGGCCTTGACGGAAAGATAGGTCAGGCACACGTCAACCTCATGGCGGCTGATCCGGTAGCCTTCGTCAGCTGCTTTGCTGCTCAACCGATGCCAATAATCCTCCAGCAGCGACTGCGCCGCCGCCAGGATCGGCCGCACCTCGCTCGCCCACCAGACCGGCAACGAACCGTCTGGCTGACGAATCACCGCACCGTGATGGGTAATGCGCCAGGAATCAAAGTCAATCGCCACCCGCTCCAGCGCGCGCTCCGTGCGCCCAGTGACGGGAATCACGATACCCTGCTCCTGCCAGAAATTGAGCAAGCGTTGCTGGGCGCGGGTCATGAACGACAAGACTTCCCCCGCACGATTGAAAGCGGCGGGCGCTAACGGTTCGTCGGGCGGACACTTCGGGGCGGTTTGAAGAATAGTGTCATCCAGATCGAGAAAAATGACTACGCGCGGCATGGCTCCTCCACGGCAACGGCCAAACCACCGAGCGTTTTCGGCAAAGCATGTGCTTGAGACAGCGCGGGATGTTCGTAGATCACCACCGGCAACCGGTCCGGATCCAGGTTGTAAAGATAATTGGGAATGCCATCGCCGTAATGATCGGTGAATTCCTGCCGGCGGGTGATGGCGTCTCCGACCAGAATCGGCGAGCGGGTGGTGGATTGGTATAACACGTCGCAGCCGGCCTCTTCCAAAGCCAGGGCGATGCGAAACGGCGTGTAAGCGTATTCGCCGGTGCCGATCACGGTCAAACGCCCTTTCTCATTCTGCAGCAGGGAGAGCGGGCTTTCGGGTAAGCGCCAATCACCCGCAATAATGCCGACCCGCGCCGGATCGGTGGCAATCGCGTCATGGTATTGCCCCGGATCGGCGACAGCATCGGGCAACAAAGGCGGCGGAAACGCCGGATCGGCGGTAAACCTGAATTCACCTTCAACCAGCGCCGGGAACTGCACGGGACGCTCCAGCAACGCCGCCAACACGCATTGCCGCGCTGCGCCCAGCCAACAAGCGATGCTGACCAGGGCAATCTGCTCGATGCGTGGATTGACCTGTAAATAAGCGCGGGCCAGCTCCGCCAGGGTTCGTCCGGTGGAAATTTCATCGTCCACCAGCACCAGACTGCGCGCTGTCTGAAACAGGGGTTGCAACTCTGGCTCCGGCAGATAAACCGCGTGATCTGGAGCGTGGCTGTGAGACTCGTCAAAAGCAAAGGCCAGGGGTCGGTTCAACCGGCAACGGGTCGTTTGCAAATACAGCACGTCATCGCGTCTGTTTTGCAACGCGGCTTCCTCGGCGACGCCGCGCCCCAGGGCGGTCGCGGTTTCCGCCATGCCCATGACCAGCAACGGTCCAGGCAAACCCGCAATCTTCGCCGCCAGCCGTCGATGAACCTCACGCATGAGGCTGGGACGCACCGGCCAGTGCTTACCCAGCACCTTGCTGACGAACAGGTACAGTCGCCGGGGATTCTGTCGCGTAGCATAAGTCAGACACGCATCCAGCGGCCACTCCTCCCGACGCAGCATGAAAGTCAATTGGCCGGCCTGGATGGAAGCCGTTACAGTTCGCAAAATCAAATTTTTCTCCCTGAAGAATACGCCATCGCCACATCATTCAGGATAAATGTGACACGATGTTTATA
>JAGRHK010000639.1 GCA_020444985.1 Candidatus Competibacteraceae bacterium | reverse complement strand
CATGAAAGGCGGCATAGCCTGTTTCGTGGCCGCGATCGCTGCCTTCATCAAGCGCCATGGCAGTCCGCGCGGTTCTGTCTCGCTGCTGATCACGGGGGATGAAGAAGGTCCGTCCATCAACGGGTCCGACAAGCTTCTCAAATGGGCTGCGGCCAAAGGCGAGAAGTGGGACGCGGCGATTGTTGGAGAGCCATCCAATCCCAACGCCATTGGCGATACGATCAAGAATGGTCGGCGCGGTTCCCTGTCAGGTCGCATCGTTGTGACCGGCAAGCAGGGCCATTCGGCCTATCCCCAGCTTGCCGACAATCCTGTTCACGGATTGTGCGACCTTCTGGACGGCCTGCTTTCCACGCCCTTTGACCCGGGAACGGATCTGTTTCAACCAACCAACCTGCAGGTCACATCGGTCGATGTCGGCAATCCGGCGACCAATGTCATTGCCGCAGAGGCGCGCGCCGCCTTCAACATCCGATTCAATGATCGTTGGAACGGCGAGACGATAAAGGCGGAGATCACCAGGCGACTGGAAGAAGGTGCCA
>JAGRHK010000638.1 GCA_020444985.1 Candidatus Competibacteraceae bacterium | reverse complement strand
CCGCATACTCCTCCAGTCCGATCAGTTTCAGTAGTTCGATCACCCTCGCCCGCCGCTCACTCGTTTTCCAGTCGCGCAAACCAAAGGCGATGTTGTCAGCAACTCGCAGATGGGGAAACAGCGCCAGATCCTGAAACATCAGCCCGATCCGCCGCTGCTCCGGCGGCAAGGTCCAGTCGGGCCGACTGAGCTCGATCCCCTCCAGCCGGATAGAACCATTCCACAACGGCTCGAAACCGGCGATGGCCCGTAGCAGGGTGGTCTTACCGCAACCGCTGGGTCCCAGCAGGCAACCGATGCCGGCGTGGCTCATCCGCAGCGTCAGATCCCGGATGACCTTTCGAGGCGGATAGGCGACATCGAGATCGATCAATTCGAGAAAGGCCGTCACTGTCCAGTCCTCCCACGGCCGATGGCACGACTGAGCAGGATCACCGGCCCGACGCCGGCCAACACGATGGCCAGGGCGAAACTGGCCGAATCCGCCAGCCGCTCGTCCGAGGCCAATTCGTAAGTCCGCACCGCCAGCGTGTTGAAATTGA
>JAGRHK010000637.1 GCA_020444985.1 Candidatus Competibacteraceae bacterium | reverse complement strand
CCCGCCCCGTTGGCCGAGGTGCTGAACTGGTTGGCGATCCAACTTGGCGTGCCGGAACCGTCGGTGGTGGCCAGTCCCGCGCTGAAGCCGGGGTCCAATAACGGGTCCGGCCTCGCGTCGCGCCAGCGTGCCAGCAAGCGCTGCCGCAATGCCCGGCTACGAGGCAGTGGATTCCAGTTTCGTTATCCGAGCTACCGGGATGGTTACGCCACCCTACTGCGCGCGACGGCCGATGGAGCGCATTAGAACGCCATGCCGGAGAAATCGTAGCTCATCTCGCGGTAGGGGCGTTGCAGGAAAAAGCCCTGAATCAGATCGACGCCCAGCGACCACAGGATCGGCAGGGTCTTCACTTCTTCCACCCCACCGACCACGGTGGCCGCCCCCAGCGCTTCCAACCCTTCCACCAAAGTCCGAAGCTGCGCTTGCTTCTTGGCGTCCTTGGCCAGATTGTTGACAAAGTACATGTCCAACTTGACGTAGTCGGCACCCAGGTTCTTTAGCAACCCCAGCGAATCCGTCCCTCGGCCAAAACGGTCCAAG
>JAGRHK010000636.1 GCA_020444985.1 Candidatus Competibacteraceae bacterium | reverse complement strand
CGGCGGCAGTGGCTATCTCTGGTACCAGGGGCAGCAGGATCAGGCGGCCCAAACCGCTCGGCTGGACCAAGCGGTCAAACAGGCCATCGCCCAGCGCGACCCCGAGTTTCAGGCGTTGAAGAGCCAGATTCAGCAACTGCAAGCGCTCAAGGGTGGGCTCGATCAGTTGCGTACCGACGATCAAGCACTCAAGGAGCAACTGCTGGGCTTGACCGGCGACTTGCAACCGCTGAAAAACGCCGCGGAACTGAGCAAGGGCGAAGTCGAGGTCGTCAAGAGTGAAATCAAGCTGCTGCGGGAAGGCCAGGACGCCCACAAGGCCAACGTCCAGCAGCAGAAAGAACAGCTCGACGCCGCGTTGCGGGAGCAGGAAACCCGCTTGGGTAAACTGAGCGAGCACCTCCAGAACCTGCAACTCAGCCATAACGGCTTGTCGGAAAATCTGGAAACGGTCAAAACCGTGGCCTCGCAGGGTGGCGACGTCAATGCCTTCCCATTGGCGGAAGCGGACTTCCTGCTGCGCTTGGCCGACACCAAGCTCAAGC
>JAGRHK010000635.1 GCA_020444985.1 Candidatus Competibacteraceae bacterium | reverse complement strand
CGAGGTCGACCGACGGGCGGTGCCGCTTCACGTGGTCCTTGAAGAGGGTGTGGATCTCCTCGAGATCGCTCTGCATCTTCTCGCGCCCGGCCTTCGTGTTCTCTCCGAGCACCGTGAGCGTGCGCTTGTACTCGCCGGCGGTGAGCAGCTCATAGTCGACGTCGCGCTTCTTCAGGAAGCGGTGGAGGTTCGGGATCCCGGCGACGACCCCGATCGAGCCGATCACGGCGAAGGGCGCGGCCACGACGTGGTCCGCGACCGCCGCCATCATGTAGCCGCCGCTCGCCGCGACCTTGTCGACGACGACCGTCAGGCGGACGCCCGCCGCGCGCACGCGCTCGAGCTGGGCGGCGCCGAGGCCGTAGCCCGGGACGATGCCGCCCGGGGAGGTGAGCTTCACGACGACCTCGTCGCCGGGCTTCGCCACGGCGAGCACGGCGGTGACCTCGTCGGCGAGGGCGTCGACCGCCGTCGCGCGGAGGTTGCCGTCGAACTCGAGCACGAAGACGCGCGGGCGCGCGCTCGTCGCGTCGGCGACCGCCTTCCG
>JAGRHK010000634.1 GCA_020444985.1 Candidatus Competibacteraceae bacterium | reverse complement strand
CCTGACTCCCTTCGTAATTGGACTCAACCGCACCCATTATGTTTTAGCCTGTGGTTTTACCGACCTTGCAGGCGCGCACGCCCCTTGTCAGTCCCTGAAAATCAGAACGCCAGCGACGGTGTGCGTGGATCGATGGAACAAGCCTTCCAGGGCCGGCAATCATGCCCCGCCGCCGCCTGACAACTTTGCGGTGACCCCGCGATTTTGCCGTCTACTATTAGTTCGTCGACGCGCCCGCCGCGCCGATGAACGAGCGCGAGTTGTACCCACTACGGGGCGACTTCGTCGTCCCGTACTCGCGTTACCGCTGCCCTGCTTCGTCCAAGTAAGTCCCCTGTTCTTGAATCGGCGGCGGCTCCGCATTTGTGTGGGATGACGCTCAACCCGGGCCCATTGGACTCCAAGCTAGGCCACTCGGGGAACAACACTTTATGGATACGCGATATGCGAACACGATCATCAACGTCGCGCGTGGAGAAGCGATACCCCCTCCCTACGGAAAGGTCAATGACTTCCTGACAGAACCGGGGGGCGATCCGAACGTTCGCT
>JAGRHK010000633.1 GCA_020444985.1 Candidatus Competibacteraceae bacterium | reverse complement strand
GCGCTGGCGGCCTTCGATCTTGACGGCGCGCACACCGATCTTCATCAGCTCGGGCAGCAGTTCCAGCGTGTTCAGGCTGGTCGGCTCTTCAATGGCGTAGTAGTTGGTGTCTTCAGCCACGTCGAAGCGCCCCTTGCACAACGTGGGGTAACCGGCGTTCTCGCCGGGCGCGTAGCGGTCGATCAGCACGCCGTTCAGGCGCGACTCAAGCCCCTTGGGCGTTTCCTGCCAGCGCACCGCCTTGGGCGGCGAGCACACGCCGTGCGTGTTGGGCGACTCGCCTGTCACATACGACGACAGCGCGCAGCGCCCTTCGACCATGACGCACAGGCTGCCAAAACCGAAGACTTCGATCTCGACCGGCGTGCGGTCGATCACGCGCCGAACCTGCTCCATCGACAGCACGCGCGGCAACACGGCGCGCACGACACCGAACTGCTCGCGGTAGAAGTTGATCGCGTCGGCGCTGGTGGCCGAGCCCTGCACCGACAGGTGCAGGCGCAGTTGGGGGTGGTGCTGCGCGGCGTACTGCATCAGGCCCGGGTCGGCCAGGAT
>JAGRHK010000632.1 GCA_020444985.1 Candidatus Competibacteraceae bacterium | reverse complement strand
GACGAACGTCGGGCTTCAGCCAGTTCCCGTTGCCGCTGCGCAGCGTTCGGGGTCGGCCCCCAGTGCCGGCGATACAGGTTGGCTTGCTCGAGGGCCACGTTCCACACCGCCCGAGCGTGCGCGCAATGCATCCCCAGCACGGGGAGCTGCTGGTCGCTCGGTTGCAGACGGTACTTGTGAGCCATCGACCACAACAATACCACTTGGCCGCACGGTTGGTCTATCATGCAAGCCATGACCAACGATGAGGACTATCGACGCGGACGCACCTGCGTGACCGCGCTCCATGTGCATTTGGTCTTTGTGACCAAGTATCGGCGCAGCGTGTTCAACGCCGCCCACATCGAGCATCTGTCCCGCACGTTCCGACAGGTCTGCGCCGACTTCGACGCCGTGCTCGTGGCGTGCGACGGCGAGGACGACCACGTACACCTGCTCGTCGAGTACCCGCCAACCGTGCAACTCTCCAAGCTCATCAACTCGCTCAAAGGTGTCTCGTCGCGGCTGATCCGCCGAGATCACCCCGACATCAAACAGCGGGTCTGGAAAGGCCAGC
>JAGRHK010000631.1 GCA_020444985.1 Candidatus Competibacteraceae bacterium | reverse complement strand
CGATTGGCCGCTACCGCAAAACGCCTTCCTGGTTGAAATCGGGGACACCACTGGCGTTGACATGCCGTATTCGTGACCGTGGAGAACAATGTAAAGGCCGGGGATCTTTACAAGAGGTCACGGTCGGTGGCGTGTGTGATACTCAGATGCGGCCGGTTGCTGCTGTTGATTAGGCTCTTTCGAATGAACATACCTTGCGCTTTAAGCAATTGGACGCAAAGCGGCAAGCAGGCTAACTTGTTGAAAACATGGTGCCCCGAACAGGATTCGAACCTGTGGCCTCACCCTTAGGAGGGGTGCGCTCTATCCATCTGAGCTATCGGGGCTAAATCGGAAGGGGGATCAGAAACAAGCGACCCGTGGCCGGGCTTATGAAGATGAGGGTTCAAGAATAGCCGATGGAGGCTTGTCCGAACAAGAGGATAGCTTCCCAAGGTCGTGAATCCAGCGAAACGTCAGGTTGATTCGCGGTCCCACCGGTTGGCGGGTCTTGGGTCAGGGCTTTCAAGGTGACTTCATTTGACACCGAGCCTTTCGTTCTTCCAGGATTCGAGCGACC
>JAGRHK010000630.1 GCA_020444985.1 Candidatus Competibacteraceae bacterium | reverse complement strand
CGACCAAGTTAAAGAGCACCTGCCGAATTCGTGTTGGATCGCCGCGCAGTGCGTGCGGAATGTCCATCGGCATGTGAACCGCCAGTTCCAAACCGCGCTCATGAGCTCGCACGGCCAACGCTTTTAACGTTTCGCGGACAACCTCGGCAAGATTGAAATCCACCTCCTCGATCTCCATCTTGCCGGCCTCGATCTTCGAAATGTCCAGCACGTCGTTTAGTAGATCGAGCAGCGTGTCAGCTGACGTTTTGACCGTTTTCAAATAATCGCGTTGCTCGCGGGTCAAATCGGTCGCCAGCGCCAGTTCGGTCATGCCGAGGATGGCGTTCAGCGGTGTGCGAATCTCGTGCGACATGTTGGCCAGGAATTCGCTCTTGCTGCGATTACTCGCTTCGGCGGATCGTTTGGCCGCTTCAAGCGCCTCTTCCGTTTGACGACGCTTGCTGATGTCGGACAGCAGCACGATCCAACGCGACAGTTCGCCCTCATCATCATGAACCGGGATCATCTTCGTTTCGGCCCACAGTGTTTTACCGTCGCTGCGATAAAGCAACGCATCG
>JAGRHK010000062.1 GCA_020444985.1 Candidatus Competibacteraceae bacterium | reverse complement strand
CGACTGTCGTGACGCCCCGTTGCCGGGTTGCATGCAGCAGAGCGCAGGTCACCAGAGTTTTACCGACGCCGGTGTCTGTGCCTGTTACAAAAAATGCCTGCTTCATCTGCATCTCTCTACTCTCCCAACCCTTCTCCCGTCAGCGGACGAGAAAAGCGAACCATCCGCATCGCTCCTCTCCCCCAACCCTGCTCCCGCCAGCAGGCGAGAGGGACGGGCGGTGAGTCGATGCGCAATGAGCCAGACCACATCGTAAGTCAGTGGCAATCCCTCGGGTTCGCGCAACTGCTCATAACGCGCGGTGACCGCCTGCCAGGCGGTCCGCCCGAACGGGACGGGTCGGCGCTGCTCCACCTCGCGGGCGCCCACCGCCTTGACCCGGCGCAGCAGGGCGCGCAGGTCGGGATAATGCCGGCGCACCGCTTGCCGCTGCCAAGTCTGCACGGTCCAGCCATCCGCCTGGCAGTGCGCCAACAAACGCTCAGGCGTTGGCATCATCAACACATGGCTGTAATCGTCGATAGCGGCGAAAGCATGGCGCAACTCGGGAAAATTATCGGTTCCCAGCGTGGCGACGGCCAACATCCCGCCAGCTCGCAATACGCGCCCTGCTTCGGTCAGACACTGGCGCGGATCGTTCCATTGCCAGGCCAGACTCGACCAGTACAGATCAAACTGCTGATCTGCAAAGGGCAGCGCCTCAATATCGGCGCAAACCGGCATCGCCCACGGACATTGCAAACGTGATGCCATCAACATGCTCGATGCGAAATCCACTAACGTCAGTTCAGCGCGAGGCCAATGCTGTTGCAGCCACCGCACGCCGTAACCGGTGCCGCAGCCGGCTTCCAGAATAGCCGCCGGTTGCCAATCGCTGCTGGAGGGTTTGAAATATTCGGCCAGCCGATCGCACACCTCGCGTTGCACATCAGCGGCTTCGTCATACGTCACCGCCGCTTGATCGAAAGCCTGGCGAATGCGTCGCTTGGCAGGTAATCCCGGAGAGCGGCGGCCATCGCTGCTCAGTGGATGGCGCGTCATGAATTTCCCCTCTTGGCCAAGGAGGGAAGGTGGGCAAGGGCAGCCTGCGCATCCAGCGCAACACAACGCTTCAGCGCCATGAGCAAGGCATCCACTTGCTCCGCAGTATGGGCCGCTGACAGGGAAATCCGCAGCCGCGCCGTACCGGTCGGCACAGTGGGCGGGCGAATCGCGGGAACCCACAGATTTTGGGCGAATAAGCGTTCCGCCAGCGCCAGGGTCGTCGGATTATCGCCGATCACCAGCGGTTGAATCGCGGTTGGCGAAGGCAACAACCGCCAGGGTAATCCTTCAAGTCCTGCGCGCAACTGCATCACCAATTTTTGCAGATGCGCCCGCCGGTCATCGCCAGCGGCAATCAATTCCAGGCTCGCCAGCAGTGCGGCGGCGATCACTGGGCTGGAGGCGGTCGTGAAAATGTAGGGGCGTCCGCGTTGCATCAGCCACTCGATCACACGCCGGTCGCCGGCAATGAAGGCTCCAGAAACGCCAGCGGCTTTACCCAGCGTCCCCATCAGAATCAGGCGGGGCGATGCTGGCAGTTGAAAATGGGCCAGACTGCCCTGTCCATGGGGACCAAGCACGCCGAATCCATGCGCGTCATCCACGACTAACCAGGCATCGAAGCGTTCAGCCAGTTCGAACAGTGCCGGCAACGGCGCTAGATCGCCATCCATGCTGAACACCGCATCGGTCAGGATCAGTTTGCGCCGCGCCCGACTGCGCGCAAGACGATCAGCCAACCCATCCAGATCGCCATGCGGATAGCGGATATGTTCAGCGCGCGCCAACTGGGCGGCGTCGATCAGCGAGGCGTGATTGAGCCGGTCCGCGAAAATAGCGTCATGGCGCTCCAGAAGCGCCGGCGCGATGGCCAGATTCGCCATGTAACCGGTGGTGAAATACAAGGCTTGTTCACGACCAACGAAGGTGGCCAATCGTTCTTCCAGTTCGGCGTGGGGACGCAGATGGCCGCTGACGACATGCGATGCGCCACTGCCGACGCCCCAACGCGCCGCCGCCGCTTGCACGGCTGCAATCAGCGCGGGATGATTGGCCAACCCGAGATAATCGTTGCTGCAAAAGGCGATTAACCGTCGGCCATCCACCTCGGCTTCCGGGCCGCACGGCGCATCCAGCGTCCGACGCCGGCGCAGTAAACCCGCAGTCGCCCGTTGCGCGAGACCCGTTTCCAGTTCGTCCCAGATCATGCCTTCCCCGCCGCAGCATAGCGCTCCAGATACCAGTCCACGGTTTTGGCAATACCGGTCTGGAACGTTTCCAGCGGTCGCCATCCCAGTCCGCGATCCATCTTGCTGGCGTCGATCGCGTAACGCCAGTCATGACCGGGCCGGTCGGTCACAAAGGTAATCAGGCGCTCATGCGGGGCCTGCTCCGGGCGACGTTCATCGAGTAACTGGCAAATCAGCCGGGTGATGTTGATGTTCGCCCATTCATTGCAACCGCCGATGTTATACGTCTCGCCGGGCTGCCCCTGACGGATCACCGTGTCAATGCCCCGACAGTGGTCTTCGACATACAGCCAGTCGCGGATGTTGCTGCCATCGCCATACACGGGAATCGGTTTTTGCAGCAGACAGGAACGGATCACGGTAGGGATAAACTTCTCGCCGTGCTGGAAGGGACCGTAGTTGTTGGAACAGTTGGTCGTGACCACCGGCAGACCATAGGTGTGAAAATAGGCGCGCACCAGATGATCGGAGCCGGCCTTGGACGCGGAGTAGGGGGAGTTGGGCGCGTAAGCAGTCGTTTCGGTAAAGGGGGGATCGTCGTGTTTCAGCGTGCCATACACCTCATCGGTGGAAACATGGTGGAAACGGGGAAATTCGGCGATTTTTTCCTCCAACCAAGCGATGCGCGCCGCTTCCAGCAGCGTGAATGTTCCGACCAAGTTCGTCTGCACAAAGGCGGCTGGTCCGGTAATCGAACGGTCCACATGACTTTCGGCGGCGAAGTGGGCAATGGTATCAATCTGATGCGCGCGCAGCAGGCGATCCACCAGCGCCCGATCGCAAATATCGCCCTGGACAAAGGTATGCCGTGCGGGGTCGGACAAATCGCGCAAGTTGTCCATGGACCCCGCGTAGGTGAGCAAGTCCAGCGTGACGATGCGGATGTCAGGATCCGTCGCCAGCAAATAGCGGACGAAGTTGCAGCCAATGAAGCCGGCGCCGCCGGTAACGAGAACATTCTGGGGATGGTGGTTCATGAGCAAGGCATCCGGTCTCAGAGAGCGTTGGTGAATTCAGCCACGACAGGCGCATGATCAGAAGGACGTTCCAGTTGACGCGGTTTTTTGTCCACCCAGCAAGCGACGCAGTCTGCCGCTAGCGCCGGGCTAACCAGAATATGGTCAATACGCAAGCCAAGATTACGCCGGAATGCGGCAGCGCGGTAGTCCCAAAAACTGAAACTGTGTTCTTCCTGAGGGAAGAGACGGAAGGCATCGCGCAGCCCCAGGTTCACGAGCCGCGCGAACGCCGCTCGCTCGGGTTCGCTACACAGCACCTGCCCGGCCCAGGCTACTGGATCATGGACATCGCGATCTTCCGGGGCAATGTTGAAATCGCCCAGAATGACCAACTTTGGATAACGCGCCAGTTCGATTTCCACCCAGGCGATCAGTTTTTCCAACCAGGCGAGTTTGTAGGCGTATTTGTCGGAACCGACCGCCTGACCATTCGGGATGTAAAGATTGATGACGCGCAGTTCGCCCAAGGTCGCGCCCAGCACTCGGCGCTGAGGATCATCCATGCCCGGCAGGTCGGTGACCCCATCGCTGGCCGGCAACCGGCTGAGAATAGCCACGCCATTGTAGGTCTTTTGCCCGGCAAATGCGCATTGATAGCCCGCCTCGGCGATATCCAGGGTCGGGAAATTAGCATCAGTCAGCTTGGTTTCCTGAAGGGCCAGCACATCGGGCTGGTGCTGTGCGAGCCAGTCCAGCACCTGAGGTAAGCGCACTTTCAGGGAGTTGACATTCCAGGTGGCGATTTTAAGGGTCAATTTATTGAACTCTATAAGGTGGCGTATGCGTATCGGCAAAATCAATGACACACAACCCAAAGCCTAAATCAAAGCGCGCGAACCTCTTATTCGCGCCGATGGTGACGGTCTGACCTTTACTTTGTCCAGCCGTGGCATAGCCTGTTGGATTCTACGCGATCGCCTTGCAGGAATGCAGCGCGAATTGACGTTAGTCCTGAAGCGCTAATGACTAAATCTTCCACCCTGTCACAGTTATCGTTGATGTATCTCGAAATGAGATATAGAATAGCCACTCTCATGTACAAGCGAGGGAGGGTCTGGATGCATGTGATCAGTCAAAAGCGGGTGTGGGAAGCCCAAGCAGCGCACAAGGATGCCGCAACCGCCCTGGAGGGCTGGTACAGAATCATCAAAGCCAACACGTTTGAAAACTTTGCCCAACTCAGGAGGACTTTTCCCAGCGTCGATAAAGTCAATGATAAGTATGTATTCAACATCGGAGGCAATAAACTCCGCTTGATCGCCAATATAAACTTTGAAAGAAACAAGATTTTTATCAGATGCATATTGACTCATAAGGACTACGATAAGGAACCGTTGTAAGCAGGCTTTAAGATAGCCTGAGTCTGAGAGGCAGATTCAGGTTCCAAAGAAGACCGGAGCATCTATCATGAATACGACACTGAAGACTATGATCGAACACTGGCAATATATCGCGCCTATCGTCCAGCGCCCGGAAAACGAAAAGGACTATGAATCGCTGGTCAGCCATTTGGATACGCTGCTAGATATGGTGGGCGATAATGACCGACATCCGCTGGCGGGACTGGTGGACATCATCAGCGATCAGATTAGCGTCTACGAAGCCGAGCACCACAAGCCGCCCGTGGCGATGGGCGTTGCCGCGTTGCGCTTTTTGATGGACGAATACGGTCTGACGCAATCGGATTTTAAGAAGGAGATTGGCAGCCAAGGCGTCGTATCGGAGATTCTCAATGGTCACCGCAAGTTGAACTTGAAGCATATTAAAAAACTGGCGGAACGCTTCAATCTAAGTCCCGAAACGTTTATCGATTGATCGGTGATCAGAACCGACAAGTTTATAAGATTCTGCCACACAAGTTGCGGCATACTTACGCCACTAACCGGCTCAACGTCGAGGCCGAACTGGTTGCGGGGCCACGCGAGCATCGCAGCCATGCAGATTTATACGAATATCGGATAGGAACGAATGGAGCAGGTGGTGAGGAGATTATGAATATCAGGTTATCGGTGCCACATGAAAGCCCACTGTAATCTTTATTGTGGCAATTAATTATGGTGATTATGAGGTATTAATAATGTCAACGACGAGACTTCAAGCCGTTCATTTATCGGTTGCAATAATAACTACTGTGATTGGTACTACTCTTATAGTGTATGAATTCGTTGAAAAACGGATATCAAATAAATATGACACTACCATAAATGAGACAGCACTAACAATTGAAAGTGCTATTAATAGCCTGCCAGAAGGTAAAAAGCGGCAAATTGTAAAAGAATCAATTGAACCTATAAAAGATCTAATCGATGAAATACCGAATACAGCTAAATATGGGAAAGATGTAGACCGCTCTAAAGAGAATCTAATAAAAATAAAAAAAGGTTTATTAAACATATCGCTTGCTGCATATCTTCAGGATAAATCCCCATTTCTTCCTGAAGAAAAAAGGGTTTATTACTTATGTGGAGAAGATTTTTCATTAACTTATAATGGTACTTATAGAATAAGTCGGTATCCTCACCCTATTCACCCTCATTTAAGAGTAAATGGAGCAGATTTTTTTCCAATAGTTGTAGGTGATGAAAAATATTTTCAATCAGAAAATAAAGAGAAAAAATTAAAAATTACTTATCTGAAGTATATAGACGAAAAAATAGATAAAAAAGAGCTTAAAGGGCCCCATTTGCGCTATGAGTGTCGAGAAAACACAGATTCGACCTAGCAGTAGTATTTGGTGACGCTTGGATTATTTCACAAAAATCGTCTCAATTGCTCTGGTATCCGTTTCTCACGCTGCTCCTCACCCATTCCCAGCGTCACCGTCGCCTCGCCTGAGCCAGAACTGCACGACCACCTCACCCCGGACGGCCACCCGATCCAGCCACGGCCCCAACTCTTGGGCACGGGCGTAGTGCAGTTGCAGGACACCACTCCGATATAGCGCCGGGGTAACGCTCCAGGCTATTCAGTCGTCTGGCCAGGACGAGCATCTGGCTGTCAGAAATCTCCACCTCTCTCAACATGTTGATGGCTGCTGAGT
The DNA here is from genome assembly GCA_020444985.1 of Candidatus Competibacteraceae bacterium. Classification (GTDB taxonomy): domain Bacteria; phylum Pseudomonadota; class Gammaproteobacteria; order Competibacterales; family Competibacteraceae; genus UBA2383. The sequence goes on along the minus strand of JAGRHK010000062.1, from coordinate 1,373 downwards.
TATGGTCAATTTATTGAACTCTTAATGCAATTGATTGACTGAACCCAGTTTAACATTGAGACGTTGCAATCACCCTCATGGAACCTGAGAAGGTTCCAAGGCAACTTATAACAAAATCTCTTTTTCCGCCCAACGCACCGGAAGGCCGCCATGACCGAACCTGCGCATACCAATCGCCTGATCCACGAAACCAGCCCCTACCTGCGCCAACATGCCCATAACCCAGTGGATTGGCATCCCTGGAGTGAGGAAGCGCTGGACAAAGCCCGTCGCGAGAATAAACCGATCCTGCTGTCCATCGGCTACTCCGCTTGCCATTGGTGTCATGTGATGGCGCACGAATCCTTCGAAAATGCAGAAACTGCGGCGCTGATGAACGAACTCTTCGTCAATATCAAAGTGGATCGCGAGGAGCGACCGGATCTCGACAAAATCTACCAGACCGCTTTTCAAATGCTGCACCGTCGGGCCGGCGGCTGGCCGTTGACCATGTTTCTGACCCACGATGATCATGTTCCCTTCGTCGGCGGCACTTATTTTCCTAACCGGCCCCGTTACGGAATGCCCGCCTTTGTTGATATTTTACGCCGGATCAGCGATCACTACCGCCAGCGCCCCGCCGACATCCGTCAGCAAAACCAGGCGCTGCTGGAAATTTTGCACGGCGAACTGGCCGCGCCATCCGCTGCCGGCAAAATCGAACTGACCGCCGCGCCGCTTCAGGCCGCACGGGATCAAGCCGTAAGCCATTTTGACCCGACGCATGGCGGTTTCGGCGGCGCGCCCAAGTTTCCGCATCCCACCAGTCTGGAAAGACTGCTGCGCCACTGGACGGCCAGTCTCCAGCGCGGCGAACCGGACCATCAGGCGGAAACCGCCGCGTTGTTCACTCTGCGCAAGATGGCCCTGGGCGGCATTTACGACCATCTGGGCGGCGGATTCTATCGCTATTCAGTGGATGCCGAATGGCAAATCCCGCACTTTGAAAAGATGCTGTACGATAACGGCCCGTTGGCGATCGCTTATCTCGATGCATACCGTCGCACCAATCGCAAACAGTATCGCGAAGTGGCGGAGGGAATCCTGCGATTCGTCACCCGAGACATGACCTCTGAGCAGGGCACCTTCTTCTCTGCGCTCGATGCTGAGACGGCCGGAGTTGAGGGACAGTATTACGTCTGGAACATGGACGAAGTCGATCAGGTGCTGGGCCGCGCGCAGGCGACACTGTTTGCCCGAGCGTATGGACTCGATCAGCCAGCGGGATTCGAACATGGGCATGTCCTGCGGCGCGTGGTCTCGACCGCTGATCTCGCTGAGCAACTGCAACAGCCAGAAGCCGAGATCTCGGCCATGCTCGCGCAGTCGCGCGA
>JAGRHK010000629.1 GCA_020444985.1 Candidatus Competibacteraceae bacterium | reverse complement strand
CGCAGGAAGGTTCCGCGCACTCGCTCAACCCGGCGATACTGTTCAGTTTTTTCCTTCTTCTCGGCGCTCCGCTGGCCTTTCAGGGTCAGAACCCCATTTTCCAGGGTGATCTCGATATCCTTGCTCTCGACACCCGGCAGATCGGCGTGGATGATGAATTGATTCGGTTCTTCCTTGATATCCACCGCCGGCGCCCAGTCAGCCAAAATATTACCGGACTCCTCGTCGCCCAAGCGACCGGTATCCAGCAGCCGGTTCATTTCCCGCTGCAACTGGTTCAACAGATTGAAAGGTTCATAGCGTATCAGAGCCATGGTCAAACCTCCTCTATAGTTTGGGTTCCGGCGTTTTATCGAACGCCCCTTGACTGTTACCGTTAAGATGGGGTCAAGCTCGCGCTTTTCAAGCGTTCCATGGGGGTATTTTTGCGCTAACATCCTCAGTGGATCCGACACCTTTCCGGAGTCGCACGATGGCCACCGCCTCCATCTTCATCTGCCATGCCCATGCCGATGCCGCCTTCGCCCAGGACCTGGCCCTGGCCCTGGAAACCTACCGTCTGA
>JAGRHK010000628.1 GCA_020444985.1 Candidatus Competibacteraceae bacterium | reverse complement strand
AATCAGGCGAATTGAGTGTCACACCACCTCTGGAAGACCATGTCGCCGTCCTCACCTTCGCTCGACCCGCAAGCCCATCGCGCCAAGTTTCGAATTGTCCTCTTCGAGGGGATTCACCCTGCTGCACGTGAGCTCCTTGAAGACGACGATTTTGAAGTCGAAGCGTTTCCAGGTTCGCCGTCGAAGGACGAGCTCAGGCGGTTGGTTCGGTCCACGCACTTCATCGGCATTCGAAGCAAGACGCATCTGACAGCCGACGTGCTGGAAGAGGCCAAGCATCTGCTCGCCATCGGTTGTTTTTGCATCGGCACGAACCAGGTGGATCTCAACGCGGCGCGACTCGGTGGCGTGCCGGTGTTCAACGCGCCGTTTTCCAATACACGCAGTGTGGCGGAGCTGGTGATGTCCGAGGTGGTGGCGCTAGCGCGCCGAATCGGCGACCGATCGCGCGAAATGCACGAAGGCGTCTGGAAGAAGTCCGCTGCGGGCTGCTACGAAGTGCGCGGCAAGACGTTGGGTATCGTCGGGTACGGCCATATCGGAACCCAAGTCGGTGTCTTGGCT
>JAGRHK010000627.1 GCA_020444985.1 Candidatus Competibacteraceae bacterium | reverse complement strand
AGATGAATGTCAATGCGATCGAGCAACGGCCCGCTGATCTTCTTCTGGTAGCGTTGGATCGTCATGGGGGAGCAGGTGCACGCCCGCGCCGGATCGCCGAAGAATCCGCATGGACAGGGATTCATCGCCGTCACCAGCATGAAATTGGCCGGAAATGTCAGCGTTCCGGACGCCCGACCCAGCGTCACCGTGCGGTCTTCGAGGGGCTGTCGCAACATTTCGAGCGTGGTGGCGGCGAACTCCGGCAGTTCGTCCAGAAACAGCACGCCCCTGTGGGCGAGACTCACTTCGCCCGGACGCGGCCACGATCCGCCGCCGATCAGTCCGGCAGCCGACGTGCCATGATGCGGCGAGCGAAACGGGCGCTCTCGCAGCAGCGGAGTATCCGCCGGCAGAAGTCCGCGGACGCTGTAAATGCGTGTCACATCGAGCGCTTCCCGGATCTCCAGCGGTGGCAGGATCGACGGCAGTGCCCGAGCCAGCAACGTTTTCCCCGAGCCTGGAGGGCCGCTCATCAGCACGTTGTGCGAGCCCGCCGCCGCGATCTCGAGACCGCGCTTGACA
>JAGRHK010000626.1 GCA_020444985.1 Candidatus Competibacteraceae bacterium | reverse complement strand
GGCACTGCGTTCCTGGCTTGCCCGGAAAGCGGCGCGTCTCCCGCCTACAAGGCGTTGCTGAGCGAGGGTAGCGAAATCGCCACCACCTTGAGCCGCGTTTTCACCGGCCGCGTTGGCCGGGTATTGCGCAACCGCTTGGTCAACGAACTGCACCCGCACGAAGCCGATCTGCCCGGTTTTCCGCTGCAATTGTTCTTGACCGAGGAACTGCGCCAGACTGCCGCCGAGCGGGATCTGACCGATTTCATGGCCTTGTGGGCCGGTCAGGGTTGCCATTTGAGCGAGAACCGGCCAGCGGCCGAGTTGATCGCGGCTTGGGTGGAACAGGCGGCGACGTTGCTGGGGGGCGAGGCGCCGCTGTGGGAACCGGCGGCGGAACCTGTCGATCGGGCAGCGCCGGCGGCCGAGAGTCCCCCCGATCCGGCCTGTTTCATTTAGCGGCGCTGGTCTCTCCCAGCAACCGGCGCAGCCTGGTCCAGTCGAACGCCGGTCCCGGATCGGTCTTGCGGCCCGGCGCGATGTCGGCATGACCGGCCAGCCGTTCCGGCGCGATGGTGGGGTAGGC
>JAGRHK010000625.1 GCA_020444985.1 Candidatus Competibacteraceae bacterium | reverse complement strand
GAGGAAATCGGGCGAAGGCTCGGGCAGGAACCCCGCCAGGCCCTGCCGCCGCGCCTCGCGCTGAAACAGTGCCTGCGCATCGCTCGCGCCCATGATCCGTTGTGCCATGATCAGCAGGTCCTCGCTCTGCGCCATGCCCCCCGACCAGCTCTGCCGGCTGGCCGAATGGCGGAACACATCGACGAACTGCGCCCCCTGCAACCGTTCCAGCGGCGACGGAAACGACACCAGCGAGACCGTCACGAAGAACCCGGTGTTGAGCGCCATCGACCACAGGATCGCGTGGCTCAGCGGGTCGAGCCCGCCGATCCCGAACAGCGCCTGCGGCCTCAGCCATCCGATCCCCAGCGGCCCTTCGGTCAACACCGCATCGCTCATCAACGCCCCGCCGCCGAAATTCGGCAACAGCATCGACCAGGCCCAGACCGCGAAGCCCGCGCTCAGCCCCGCCAATGCGCCCGCCCGCGTCGCCCCGCGCCAGAAGAGGCCCCCCAGCATCGCCGGCAGGAACTGTGCCACGCCCAGGAACGATACCAGCCCGATCGCCGCCAGCGCCGCGCCGCCGC
>JAGRHK010000624.1 GCA_020444985.1 Candidatus Competibacteraceae bacterium | reverse complement strand
CTGTTGGATCTCCCGCGAGGGAAAGCCGGCGGCGAGCAGTTCGGTCTGGATGGATTCACGGTCGGGGTCGGTGTCCTCATCATCGCCCATGTAGTTCTGAAACAGGTACATCAGCACGTCCAACACGTTTTCTTTCATTCCAGCGCTCATCTGGGAAGGATAAAAACCCCCGCCGTCCGGCGTGGGCGCGGGCGACCGCCGGTTTGGGCGGCCGGCTTTCAGGCTTTCAGGCGGCAGTACAGACCGCCGGGGACGGCTGCCACATAACCTTCCAATTCCAAAATCAACAGCATGGAGGAAACCACTTCCGCCGTCAATCCGCAGCGTTCCACCAGCGAATCGACCGCCAGCGGTCCGTCGTTCATCGCCGCCAGCAGTTGCCGGTAGTCTTCATCCAGTGCTTCCGAAGCCGGCGGCGCGGCGGTCGGGGTTTCGGCGCCGTCGCCAACGAACGCTGCGAGAGCACCCAGCTCTTCCAGAACGTCGGCAGCCGTCTCCACCAGTTTCGCGCCCTGCCGGATCAGTGCATGGCAACCCTTGACCAGCGGGTTGTGAATCGAGCCGGGG
>JAGRHK010000623.1 GCA_020444985.1 Candidatus Competibacteraceae bacterium | reverse complement strand
CGTTGAGCGGGCGGAGTTGATGTCAATCGAGACCAGTGCTTCGGTATAGTCGATAACCACAGCGCCACCCGAAGGTAATTTAACTTCGCGCTGATAGGCGGTTTCGATCTGGCTTTCGATCTGAAAGCGAGTAAAAAGCGGAGTGCTTTCCTGATAATGCTTGAGCTTGTTCAGATTATGCGGCATTACCTGGCGCACAAAATCTTGCGCCTGCTGGTAAATTTTGGCGTCATCAATCAGGATTTCGCCGATATCCGGACGTAGATAGTCGCGCAGCGCGCGGATGATGATGTTGCTTTCCTGATAAACCAGATAGGGTGCTTTACGGGAATCAGAGGCGCTTTGAATCGCCTCCCAGACCTGCAATAAATAGTTCAGATCCCATTGCAGTTCTTCCGCTGAACGGCCTACACCGGCGGTACGTACGATCAGTCCCATACCGTTGGGCAGTTCGAGATCGCGCAAAATTTCCCGGATCTCCTGCCGATCATCCCCTTCTATACGGCGGGAAACGCCACCCGCACGCGGATTATTGGGCATCAATACCAGATAGCGGCCTGCCAGACT
>JAGRHK010000622.1 GCA_020444985.1 Candidatus Competibacteraceae bacterium | reverse complement strand
TCGTCGGTGATTCGGCACTGCGCTTGAGGTCGCGGCTCAGTGCGTCCATCAGCGCTTCCAGGTCGGTAAAATGCTGGCCACCCTCCCCAAACGCCGCCGCCGCCGCCCGGCTGTGTTCGCCCAAGGCGTACAGCCGTTCGAATCCCGTGGTCCTGGCCTCTTGACCGGATTGTGCGTGTAGTTCACTGGCCACCGGCCCCAGTTCGCGCATGTCGCCCAGCACCAGCCATTTGCGACCCGGCCCGGCGCCAACCGTGTGCAGCGCCGCCGCCAGCGAGGCGGGATTGGCGTTGTAGGCGTCGTGAATCACCGTGCCGCCGTGCCGACCGCGCAGCCGCTGCAGCCGCCCGCCAACGTCATGCAGGGACTCCAAGCCCTGTCGGATATCGTCCAGGGTCGCGCCAGCCGCCAACGCGCCAGCCGCCGCCGCCAGGGCGTTGCGGATATTGTGTCGACCGGGTAGCGGCAGGCGAATCTCCGTCTCCCCGGTGGGGACGATCAAGCGGAAACGGTTGGTGACCGCATCCAAAATCCGCGCGCTGACCGTCGCCGGTCGATCCAAACCGAA
>JAGRHK010000621.1 GCA_020444985.1 Candidatus Competibacteraceae bacterium | reverse complement strand
CCTGGTCTTCGACCTTCTTCCATTCGACCCCGAACGGCGGGTTCGCCAGCAGGTAGTCGAAGCGTTCCCCGTCGAAGCGGTCCTCGGAGAACGAGTTGCCCCACTGGATGTGGGAGGCGTCCTGGCCCTTGAGCATCATGTCCGAGCGGCAGATCGCGTACGTCTCGGCGTTCAGTTCCTGGCCGTACACCTCGAGGCGGGCCTGAGGGTTGAGGTGGCGTAGGTGGTCCTCGGCGACCGAGAGCATGCCGCCGGTGCCGCAGGCCGGGTCGAACATGGTGCGCACCACGCCGGGCTTGCGGAGCAGGTCGTCGTCCTCGGCGAACAGCAGGTTCACCATCAGCCGGATGACCTCACGAGGCGTGAAGTGCTCACCAGCGGTCTCGTTGGACAACTCAGAGAACTTCCGGACCAGTTCCTCGTACAGGTAGCCCATCTCCAGGTTCGACACCCGATCCGGGTGCAGGTCCACGTCGACGAACTTGCCGATCACCTTGTACAGCAGGTTCGCCCGGTCGAGCTTGGCGATATGAACGTCGAAGTCGAACTTCTCGATCACATCCCGGGC
>JAGRHK010000620.1 GCA_020444985.1 Candidatus Competibacteraceae bacterium | reverse complement strand
CGCAACTCTCCTTTGCCACAGCCCTCGTAGGTGGACATGAACAGGTCACGTTGATCTATGGCTTAGTTGGGTGCACCTTATTTGTCCTGGGTACGTTGGGGCTCTTTGGCCTGGTGACGCTACAGTAAATCGACTACGCCATTTTTTGTGTAGGACCGGCCTGTACAATGCCTTGGGTTGACGCCCATGAGGGAATATCCTGCTTCTGAAGCGCCGCCGCCATGAGATCGGGAAACAGGTCGGGGGTACAGGCAAAGGCCGGCGCGCCCAGGGTAGCAAAGCGTTGCGCCAATTCATGGTGATAGGCCGGTGCCCCGTCATCATTGAGGGCCAGCAATGCAATCACAGTAACCCCACTCTGCACCAATTGCGCCACCCGCTTGACCAATTCAGCAGCATTGCCGCCTTCATAGAGATCGCTGATGAGGATCAAGGTGGTCTCACTAGGGCGATCAATCCGCGTTTGGCAGTAGGCAAGGGCCCGATTGATGTCGGTGCCACCGCCTAGTTGGGTGGCAAAGAGCACATCAACCGGATCGGTTAAGAGATCGGTGAGATCGACAACAGCC
>JAGRHK010000061.1 GCA_020444985.1 Candidatus Competibacteraceae bacterium | reverse complement strand
CTCGCGCCTTCCGTCGTGTGGGAGCGGGAGGTGGATGTCGAATTTTCGGATCTTTCTCCTGACGCCTCTCCCGCTTGCCGACGAGGAAAATCGTTCGTTGCCATCGTCGTTGCCACATCGCTACCTTTGGACGCCACAACCTTGGGCGTTGCCGAGGCGCTCGCTGTGTCAACCGGCAATGGGCACTGGGCGCGTTGTTCAGCAAGCTGTATGAGCCGCTGTTCAAGCTGAGCGCGCAACGCCTGTTCAACTTTCCATGCTTCTCGCAATGCGAGATCGGCGGCGCCATTCGGCGGCGCCGGGTTTGATTCGGCGATCAGCAAGGGCGCAGAAGTTTGAGTGGAAACCCATAGAAAAGTCCCCAGCGCTAGCAACACAGCCAACAGGACGACACTCCAGAAGTACCAGGAACCCACCACGACATAACGCAATAACCATCTGCCTGGATACTCCCCAGCCGGAGACGGTTCTAATTGATGCGGTAGTGGCGTTGCGGTCCCAGGTTCGGACGATGCGGTTTCTGTGGAAGGCGGCAACGGTGGCGGAGCCGCTGGGGTATCTGCGGAGGGCGCAGACTGTACAGATGGCGGCTCCAGCGCCTCGGGCGCGGATGCGGGTTCCAGGGCAGGCGTGGACTGTTCCAGGGCTTCGGTCGCTGACACTGAAGATGCGGTGCTGGACGCCCGTTCAGGCATCTCAACGTCCGGTACATTCGGTATCGCTACATCCTGCGAGGTCTCGACTGGAAGCAGCGGGGGTTCGGGGGAGCGGCGCACGGTCCCGCCCATCTCCCAGGGGCGATCGGTGGTAAACCCCCAATGGGCTAACACCGGGCGATCTTCAACTAAAAAGATATCGTTTTCCGTTGGCGATCCGAGCGCGGCCTGAAGCATTGCCGCCAACTGTACCCGTTGCGGATCGCCGGAAGCTGCATAGCGTTCCGCCAATTCTCGCCCACGCTGCAACTGCGTCTGGACGCCGATCAGGATCGACTGACGCTGCTCTGCAGGTAAATCGCTTAACACGATGGGCTGACGCTCAGGGTCGCTCTCGGTATACCAGTCAATACGATTATGGGCGCGATCCACCACTGGTTCCGCCAATAATTGGGCAGCGTCTTCGCCCAATTCGTTAGCCAGCACCGCCTGAATTTGGGGATAAAGCGTATGCAGCGGCTGGCCAAAACCGCCAATTTCCCGCACCCTGTCAAAAGAACCGCTGCTTAGAAGAACCTGCTCAATCATGGATTGCCGCGCCTCGCAACTCTGAATGGGTTAGTTGATGTGACGCCATCTAAGGCGTAGAGGCTTTTTCCATCTCGGTCGGAGAAGATTCAGCAACGGGTTCTGGTTCATCGAGCGTAATCGAGAGTCTACCGCCGCCCAAGGTCAAATCGAGACCCTGTTGCAGATTCTGCAAGTAAAGCGTCACGCCTTTACCGTTGCGCAACAGGGTGCTGCCTCCCCCCTGCACCAGGGTCAGTCCCCCCTCGACAACGGCATAGTCTCCGGGAAAATCGTCGATTTCCTGCAATCCATAGACTTGGCCAAGCGCGTTGACCTGACTCACGCCCAACGTGGCGACCTTAATTCCCGAAATTGAGAAAGGGTATTGCCGCTCCTGGAAAAACAAGGTTCCCGTCCCTTGGCTATAGCCGAATAAGAGACCGAACGAAGTACTGGAAAATTCCAGGCGGGCATCGGGCAGTTTATCCTGAGCCAGGGCCGCACCAGTTCCCATCATGAGCGTCAGCGTCAAAACCATCATGGCAAATCGCATCAATGCTTCTCCCCAAGTCATCAATAATGGAGTTCAGGCGGCCGGAAGGACCCTATAAGGTCCTTCCTGCTGATTCAGTAATAATTTTTCCAATTCGCGGCTGAGATCAACCTTCGAGTCGCTGCTCTTGGACGAATCACGGGAGCACGAATCGAGGGTCCAGATGCCGACTTTTTCCTCCAGGTTGACTTCCTTCCACTTGGCATGGCCGGTTTGCCGCAGTGCGTCGAGGTTCGCGCGGATGGCTTGACCCAGCTCCGCCAACTGCTTGCAGCGTTGTACGAAGTAAGCGCTCTGCTTGCTGGAAAAGTCGAAGCTCATCAGCACTGCTTTTACTGCAATCGTTGGCGTTTCGCGCTCCAGCCATTCGTAGTCGGCTGGACCAATTCGAGCAGCCGCATATTCACGCAGCATCTGTGGATCATCAAGCGGCACGAAATGGACATTCGCCAGCATCGCTGCGAATTCCGGTTTGTTGATCAAGTTGCCCACTTTGGTGAACAGGCTGACGGGTTTGCCCGCCACATAAAACATCGCATCCGCTTCGCCTTTGAGCACGGCCGTCACTCCCGGCAAAGGCGCAATTTGCAGCAATTCCGCTGGCTTAATTCCAGTCAGTTGTAAAAGATTGATCGCGGTCAACCAATTTCCACTGCCTTCCTCACCAACGACAACCCGTTTACCTTGAAGATCGCCAAATGATTGAATGGATTGATTGGCCAACAAATGCACTTCTTCATTATAAAATGGAAAAATCAAACGCAACCGACCAGCAAGCTGACGCATTTCCGGACTTTCGGAGCGGCTCAGAAATCCCAACACATCGGATTGCACAATCCCCAATGCCGCATTTTCCTTGCTGTTCATACGCCGGATATTGTCAATGGAGCCACGGGAATCTTTCACCAGAATATCCAGGCCCGCTGTTTTCGCAACTCCGGCAATATCGTTGCCAAACTGAATATAGGTACCGGTCTTGGAACCGGTGACCATGCCAATGGGTTGCGTATTGGCGCCAGCCGCCATGGCCGGCGTCCAAACCATCAAATTGAGCAATAACAGCAGACTGCCAATGAAAAAACGTTTCATAAAAGTAGGGACTCCTGGAACGGGGAGCAGTCAATAGCGGACAGCAGTTCCCTGAAGCTTGATGTGCTCACCATACTCAAGGCGTTCTTTGACGCAATCGCTGCTCCAGTTCTTGCGTAGTCGAATCGAACTGCGAATTTAACTCTTCCTCCAGGCTGTGTTTGGATCCGGCGCGTGACTTTGCAGCCGACGCGGATTCGGACGGTACAGGCTCCGGGGCTGGCACAGGCTCTGGGGCCGGTACGGGTTCTGGAGCCGGCACCGGTTCCGGAGCCGGTACGGGTTCTGGAGCCGGTACGGACTCCAGCTCCGATGCCCGTTTCAAGGAGTCTTGCCGAACATCTGCCTGCTCTGCAGGTTGCGTCGCAGCGACCGGCGCGGTGGTGTTGGAACGCTGCATAATCCACCACCCAGTACCGCCTAGCGCCGCCAACGCGGCGACGACGCCCAAGCCAAGGAGCAATCCGCTCTTGCCGCGTGGCTTCCCATCTTCGCCTGCTGGGTCCGGTGGGGGTGGCGCGGCTGGCAAAGGCGACAGCGTTGGTGGGAAGGGCGGTGAAGGCGTAGCAAGCGGCGGTGGCGACGACTGCGGTGGGCGAAATTCTTGCGCCAGTCCTTCCGGCACGCCATTTGGCTTGCCAAAGACACGCTCTTCGCTACCCAGGGGCGTTGAGACAAGCCGCCCATCGACGCGCCGGGTGGGCGCAGTGTCTCTGGCGTCTCTGATGACATCCGGGTCCAAGGACGATCGTCTGGATTCATTCACCACCTCGCGGGCCAGGCGCTCATCTTCCGAAGATCCGGACAAGGGTGGAGCTGGATGCGTTGATAAATCCTGATTTTCATCATTCAGATCGCCGCCGATCTCGGGAATAGGTAAATCAGGGATGGGCACATCAACGCTGCGTACTTCCGGCAACGCGGGTTCCGGAATCGGTTGCGGGGGCGGTTTGAGACGGGCGCCGACGCGCGCGCCGCTGACCACGAGCCGTCGGGTCGTGGTCGCCATATCTTCCTCAATCGCCAGCTCCAGCGGCCAGACAAAAGTCACGGTAACCGTATGGTCCAGTCCCTGGCCGCGCACCGCGATCTGATAAGGCATGTTTTCCAGTTGGAACACCAGATCAGGATCGATGACGAATTTGAATGAGTCTCCGTCATACCACGCTTCTTCCGGCTGCAACCAGCATTCCGCGCCTTGCCAACCGTCCGACCCAAGATGATTGGCGGCAAAACCATGGCGGTTAATGGCGAATATGAAAGTCTCCAAGGTATGAGGCAAACCATCAATCGTTACAATGGCATGCCCAATTGGGCGATGGGGATCTTCCGAAACGCGGACCGCAAGCGTGGACATCATCAGTCTCCATAAATCCGGACAACCCGTGAGAAACCAAGGATTGGTTACCCGATTGGTCTAATTGTAGGCTAGATTGGCCCGGTATTTGCTACATGTAGGCTTTTAGGTTGGTTGATCTTATCAGTTTTAGCAAATCCGATAATATTGTACTACAGCCTAATCTGGGATAAGAGCGGAGCGGCCGGATTCGCTAAACATTAGTAATTATGCTGAAATATAACCACACCTTCGCATTGCATCCATGAGGTTGCCCATGTCTGCGCCAACCCAACGCCCTGCTTCGCCTGATCTACCCACGGAGACGTTGCCACAAGCGACCGACCCAGCGCTCCCGCAGCATCAGTTGGATTCCGGTGAATCGCCCACCGCTCGTCCGGAAGCCACGTCTGTCGCCTCCCAGGCAACGCTGCCCCCTGCTCGCCTGGAATCAGCGCCCAGTCCATTTCCGCGAGTCAATGACACCGGTCTGGAAATCGCCAAATTTCTGGTAGAGGACGGGATTATCACCGATCAGCAACTCGCCTATGCAATACGGGTGCGCGCCAAGCTTTCCACAGAAAAGTCCTTGCTCAGCGTTCTCAATGAAATTGGTTACGTCAGTCTGGAACAACAACGCAACACCCTGCGCAAACATCGGATTTCGGTGCGCATTGGCGCCCTGCTGGTAGAACTGGGTTTTCTGCGGGAACAGGATCTGCGGGCGGCTTTGGCTTTGCAACAGGAGTCTGGAAAAGGCAAGAAGTTGGGCGACATCCTCCTGGAAAACCACTTTATTGAGGAAAACAAGCTGGTTGATGTGTTGGCTGATCAACTGGGGTTCCCTCAGGTCAAGCCCGACTTGAGCGACGTCGACCGCAAACTGATGGAGAAAGCCAATCCCGACTGGTTTCTGCAGCGACATTTTCTGCCGCTGCACGTCAAGAATAACCAGGTTCTGGTTGCTTTTGCCGACCCTCTCGATCAGCGCGCTCGTCAGGAAGCGGCACGGCTGTTCGGAACCGATCTGATGCCGTTGATTGCCAGTAAACGGATTATCCGTGAAACCATCGAGGCTTATCAGCGCCATTATCAGACACTCGCCAAACCGGCCATCCAAATCGACGATACCAGTCAAGTGGTGGCCCTGGTGAATACCATGTTGCTGGACGCCATCCAAACTCAGGTCAGCGACATTCATGTCGAACCCATGAAAAATGACTTGCGCATCCGGTTTCGCTGCGATGGCGTCTTGGGAATTTACAAAACGATTGATAAAAAACTGACCTCGGCGTTTATTAATCGCATCAAGATCCTGAGCAAAGCGGACATCACCGAACGACGGCATCATCAAGACGGCCATATTACTTTTGAAGATCCGAATACCGGTCGCAATATCGATGTCCGGGTTTCCATCTATGTCACGGTCTATGGCGAAAAAATCGTGCTGCGGTTGCTGCGCAGGACACAACTGATGCCATTGGATCGGATCAATATGTTTCCGCGCACCCTGAGCCATTTTTATGAGGATGCGCTGGAATTGCCAAGCGGCATTATTCTCATCACCGGCCCCACTGGCACCGGTAAGACCACCACGCTGTACAGCGCGGTCAACTATTTGAATAGCATTGATCGTTGCGTGACCACTGCGGAAGATCCGGTAGAATTCGTCATCGAAGGCATCGCGCAATGCTCACTGAATCCGAAAATCGATCTGACCTTTGAAACCACTCTGCCGCACATCATGCGCCAGGATCCAGATGTCATTATTTTGGGCGAAATTCGTGACCGCTTCTCGGCGGAAGCTGCGATTCAGGCGGCATTGACCGGCCACAAGGTGCTCACGACCTTCCATACCGAAGACAGCACCGGCGCTTTGTTGCGGCTGATGAATATGAATATCGAAACCTTCCTGATTGCCTCAACCGTTGTCGCCGTGCTGGCCCAGCGATTGCTGCGCCGAGTTTGTCCCCACTGCGCCGAACCCTATCAGCCCAACTCCAGCGAGCTGCAACGTCTGGGCTACAAGCATCATGATCTGGAGGGAACCCATTTCCAGCAGGGACGCGGTTGTTCGGCCTGTCGGCACACCGGCTACCAGGGCCGCATCGGCATTTTTGAGTTGCTTATTCTGAATATCGCGGTCAAGGACGCCATACTTCAAAAAAGCACGGCTCACGATATTCGCCAAGTTTGTCTGGAGGATGCCGGCATGGTGACTCTGCTGGAAGATGGTTTAGCCAAAGCGACCCGAGGCGAAACCACTTTAACGGAGGCCATCCGTTATTTGCCGCGCCTTGAAAAGCCCCGACCGCTGACGGAAATCAAACGCCTGGTCGGCATCACATGAAAAGCAATCAACCGTGAAACAGCAACACACGCATTGATAGGTGGGAGTGAACAATGGCTCAATGCTCACTGCAAGATATGCTCATCCAGGCGCTCACCATGGATACGCTGCAATCGCTGGCTTTCCCGACGGTTGCGATGAAATTGCAAAAAGCCTTGCAGGATGGCAACGCCCGGGTAGCCGACCTTGAAAAAATGATTATTGGCGATCAGGCGTTGACCAGCCAGATCTTGCGCGTCGCCAATTCATCGTTCTACAAGGGATTACAAAAAATCAACACCATTCAGAAAGCAATCGTCCGGCTTGGCGCCCGCAAAGTCGCCATGTTGGCCATGGCGGTTTCGCAACGCAGCCTCTATCTCACCCGCAGCCCGCTATTGAGCCATTACACGGGGAAACTCTGGCAACACGCCTTTGCTGCGGCGCTGAGCAGTCAATGGCTGGCCCATCACAGCGGTTGCAAACAGCAGGCCGATAATGCATTCATGGCCGGTCTGCTGCATAACATCGGCCAACTGGTAATTCTGCGCGTGATCGACGAGCTGTCAGCGACCAAACAACTGACTGACGCGCAAATGCCGGAAAATCTGGTGAAGGAATTGTTGGATAGCAACATGCATAACGCCCAGGGATATGTACTCATGAAGCGTTGGAACCTGCCCGATGAATACTGCATCGTCGCCCGCGATCATCATAAGGAACCCTATGATAGCGATAATATATTGCTGGTCATTGTCCGCTTGGCCGATCAGGCTTGTGAAAAACTGGGCATCGGTTTGCGCAAGGATCCAAACATTGCCTTGGCCGCCTTGCCAGAAGCGCACACGCTGGGACTGGGAGAAATCGCCTTGGCTGAAGTAGAGATTTTGCTTGAGGATGGCGTGATCATGGCGGGTTAGATTCAGCGGAAGACCTGAAAATACCCTGCTCTTACTCCGAACAAATGTCTATCCTTAACTCATCAGATAATTATGGTTGACTCTGACTCTTTGGTGCCCCTGTCATGACCGAACTGCCTCTCCGTGAAGCTGAAATCACTCGCGCCAGCCTGCTGAACCGCACCATGGACAATCTCCGCGAAGCCTGGCGGGAAATGGCCGATTGGCGAGAAGGGCTGTTTTCAGCGACTCCCGGCTCCAACCTGCCTGAAAAGGATGCGGAGGCCCTGAAAGCCCAGATGCGCGACTGTCTGGAAGCGCGGGGCGGCGAAGTATCCGCACGGGCCCGCGCCGCCAATCTGGGGCGCGCTTATTTATCATTAAGCGCCCAGGGTCGACAGCGGTTTCTGCAAATTCTGGCGACTGAATTCGATATTGACCGCAAGGCGGTCGACACC
>JAGRHK010000619.1 GCA_020444985.1 Candidatus Competibacteraceae bacterium | reverse complement strand
CTCTCGTCTCACGGAAGGCTTTGATGATCTGCTTGGAAGGAGCCAAGCTTCATGCTTGTCGTGAAAAATGCTGGATACCGTCTTGATTGTCAATGTACGCTAATTTTACTTGGATGCATGTAGACTGAATCCACCGCCCTGAATCGGGGACGGCGAAAACGTGACCATGACCGATCTTAAGACGCAACTGCAAACCGAACTTCCCGAACTACTGAGGCATGACAGCGGCTTCCGGCAATGGCTGGAACAACTGATCCGGCAAACGGCAGTCACGCCAAAAAGTTTCGACACCCTGTTGCTAGAGGAAATCAAGCGCTCCCGCCCCTGTCGGGAACAGAATGTCGGCGCGCCGGGCGCACGCTGGGGCATCACGCCCAAACACGATTTTTGCGCCGTACTAAAGAGAATTCTGGAAAATAACCTCGGCATCAAGGTGCTAAACGTTAATGAATTCGACGATGGAGACACAGTCTTCGATACACCCGACTAGGTCAAAATCGATATCACCACCAAGAATAACGCACTGATCTTACACTAACTCCAATCTCGATATCCAAGTCCAACATGTA
>JAGRHK010000618.1 GCA_020444985.1 Candidatus Competibacteraceae bacterium | reverse complement strand
GGTGAAGTCGGCGTCCAGCAGGTTCGCCCCGTCCAGCTTGACGCCCTGGAGCCTGGCGCCGGTCAGCACCGCATCCTCCAGTATCGCCCGGCTTAGCGCCGCATCCGCCAGCACCGCGTTCGCCAGTTTGGCGCCGGTCAAATTCGCCTGCGTCAGCGTGGCCTTGCTCAGGTTCGTTCCCGTCAGATTGGCCCCGCTCAGGTCGGCCTGATACAGCTCCGCGTCGCTCAGGTCGGCTTGGCTCAAATCCGCCTTGGTCAACACCGCCCGATCCAGCCGCGCGCCGCTCATGCTGGCGCCGACGAACACGGCGTGATCCAGTTGCGCTGACACCAACCGCGTGCCTCGCAACGCCGCCCCGCTAAAATCCGCGTTGCTGAGCACCGCCCGGCCGAGATCCGCCCCGCTGAGCCGCGCGCCGGCCAGTTTGGCGTTGGCCAGATTGCTGCGGGTCAGCACCGCTTCGCGTAGGTCCGCGCCCGTCAGATCCGCGCCCTGTTTGTCGCAATACAGCCAGTTGACGCGCCGGCCGGGCGGGTCGTCGCAAGCGGCCCAGGCGGGCGAATGCG
>JAGRHK010000617.1 GCA_020444985.1 Candidatus Competibacteraceae bacterium | reverse complement strand
TGTGATCTTTGGCATCGGCCCGCGCAGCTATCAGTTTTATACGCAATTAGCGAGTGCACTAGGCTATAGCCTCGTCAATAACTTGCTGCTAGAACAAGTACGCGATTATGCGGAGCATCTGGATGCCCATGTGAAAACCCGGACGGCCGATCTCATGGCGACGAATGCGCGGCTGGAAGCCGAGATCGAGGAACGGCAACGGATCGAAGAGGCACTGGCGCTGGCGCATGACAAAGCCATTGAAGCATCGCGTATGAAGTCAGAATTTCTGGCGACCATGAGCCATGAGATTCGCACACCGATGAATGGCATTACCGGCATGACCGAACTTCTGCTCGACAGCGATCTCGACGAGGAGCAACGGAGTTATGCGACCATTGCCTATGAAGAAAGCTACAAATTGCTGGATATTATTAACAGCATTCTGGATTTGTCAAAGATTGAAGCGGGGAAAATCATGCTGGAAGAGATTGAATTTACCCCGGCATCGGAACTTGAGGGCATCATGCGGCTGCTCTTGCCCAAAGCTCACAGTAAAGGGATTGGCCTGCTCAGCGCAGTGGCGCCCAA
>JAGRHK010000616.1 GCA_020444985.1 Candidatus Competibacteraceae bacterium | reverse complement strand
TCAGAGGGCTATAGCGTAGACGTGGTTATTCGTTTCGTTGTCTTCGGCCCGCCACTGACCCGCCGAAAATAGCCTATGGGCCGTCGTTTGCCGAGCACCGAGAAGGCCAGTCATTGCCGTTCGTCGTCGCCAGCAGAGACAGCGAAGCGGACATACGCAGGCGATATGGAACACCGCAGCTATGCGGGGACGAAGCCGTCATTCCCCAAGGTGAATCGTCCTGTCTGGTGCGAGCGATCCAAGGAATGCCTTGTCATGACTGATGGCCAAAACTGCCCCGTCATAAGCAGCCAGCGCAGCCTCAAGTGCCGCGATACCATCCAGATCAAGGTGATTGGTCGGCTCGTCCAAGATTAGCAAGGGCGGTGGCGGGGTGGCGCCGAGTGCACATGCCAGACCAGCGCGCAGACGCTCGCCCCCGCTCAATTCGCCCGCGCAACGTAAGGCATCCGCCGCGCGGAAACCGAACCTGGCCAGTGCCGCGTGAGCGATATGGGGATCAGCCAAGGGGTTAAGGTGACGGAAATTGTCGCGAAGGGACAAAGCTGTGTCGATCAGGTGGACATGCTGATCC
>JAGRHK010000615.1 GCA_020444985.1 Candidatus Competibacteraceae bacterium | reverse complement strand
GATACCCTCCTCCCGGTCGTCGATGCAAAACACGATCTGGGCTTGCGGCCGTTGCGCGCGCGCGGCCCAGCGACCGTGATTATTGGCCAAGGCGTTGATCAGCTCATCGCGATAGTGATGCTCGTAGGCGCACTGCCACAGCGCGCCGCGCAGGGTGGTCGGCAATTCGTCCAGCGGCGCCAGCAACGCCTCCAGATCCGGCAGGCTCAGCGCACGCAACTCGCCGCCGGACAACCCGAGATGCTGGGCCAGCCGAAACAACCGCCAAGCGCTGCCATGAACCGTGTGCGTGCCGGGCTGCGTCGCCACCGGGCTATGCCGCCAAGTCCAGATCATGTCGGCGAGGGTATCCCAGGGCACACGCCTTGCCCCCTCCTCGCTTTGCGCTCCCTGCTCTCCTCGCGGGAGAGCGGTCAGCGGCGAGAGGGCCATTCCTCCCTCCACCAGCGCCCTCGCCCGGCTGGCCAGATATTCGGGCAAGCGTCCTTCGTACAGAGCCTGCCGAACCAGCGCCTCGGCCGGGCGCGTGGTAAAATAGTCGCGCAACGCCGGCAACGAGCCTTCCAGTCCCCAA
>JAGRHK010000614.1 GCA_020444985.1 Candidatus Competibacteraceae bacterium | reverse complement strand
CGCTGGCACTCGGACTTGGCGCATGGCAGTTGCCGCCCTTGAGGGATTTGGCGCGCCGGTTCTTTTGACCGCCAGCGCGGCGGTAGCCGATACCGGAACGCGTCTGGCGTGCCAACCCGCGCCGCGATTGCTACACTCCGCCTCGCCCGCGCGTTCTGACAGACCCGCGGTCCATCGCTTGTAGTTATTCTCGAGGGCGGATGAACCAGTCCTATACCGCATCTGACATTGAAGTACTGTCGGGTCTCGACCCCGTGCGTCGCCGCCCAGGGATGTATACCGACACCACGCGCCCCAATCATCTGGCGCACGAGGTCATCGATAACTCGGTCGATGAGGCGCTCGCGGGTCACTGCAAACAGATTGACGTTACGCTGCACAAGGACGGCTCGCTGACGGTGGCCGACGACGGCCGCGGCATGCCAGTGGATATCCATCCGAAGGAAAAACTCACGGGTGTCGAGTTGATCCTGACGAAGTTGCACGCGGGCGGTAAGTTCTCGGACAAGACGTACCAGTTCTCGGGCGGCTTGCACGGCGTCGGTGTGTCCGTCGTCAATGCGCTGTCGACGCA
>JAGRHK010000613.1 GCA_020444985.1 Candidatus Competibacteraceae bacterium | reverse complement strand
TTGCCGGAAAATATCCGGATACCCTGTTTGCGCAGCGCATAGGGATTTTTACGCAGAATCGGTAATTTGTCTTCCACCATGATCGTGCGCGGCACATACCAGTACGGACTGAACACCAGATAACTCATATCCGCCGAAAAAATCGGGGTCGGCCGTTTCGAGCGCCCGACGATCACACGCGCTTTGAGTTTATCCTCACCCTGCTCGACCAGCCGCAGTTGATAACCAGGAATATTCACTTCGATATAGCGCTCACCGAGCGTTTCCGGCAGCCAGCGCCAGCGCTCCAGATTCAGTTCCATGGCACGGATACGCTGGGCAATAGGCACATTCAGCGTACGCAAGGTATTAGGCCCGACAACACCATCGGTAGTCAGGCCATGCCGCTCCTGAAAGTGCACCACGGCATCCTGCAGGATGGCATCAAAATAGGCAGGATCAACCGCATCAGGCCCACTCAGATCACCACTGGCACGCAGACGTGCACGCAGTTGCTGTACTGCCACGCCACGGGAACCGAGTTCAAGCTTTTCTGTACTGTTCACTGCGGGCCAGCCGCCGTTCGCCGCCAGCTG
>JAGRHK010000612.1 GCA_020444985.1 Candidatus Competibacteraceae bacterium | reverse complement strand
TGAGCACCATGTCGAAGCGCGTGCCGGGGTCGCTGGCCAGGCTGTCGTCCACAGTGATCGGGCTGATGTCGCTGTCGTGGCCGATGCCGTGGAGGTACAGGTTCATGACACAGAGACGCGCGGCGCTGTCCACGATTTCCCAGCCGTAGAGTGCGTGATGGTTCAGGTGGTCCCACTGGTCGCGCGTCAGCTGGTTGTGTCCCTTGACATAGTCGTACGTCGCCAGCAGGAAGCCGCCGGTGCCGCAGGCCGGGTCGCAGATGGCCATGCCCGGCTGCGGGCGCATGACGTCCACCATGGCCTGGATGAGCGGCCGCGGCGTGAAGTACTGACCGGCACCCGACTTCACGTCCTGGGCGTTCTTCTCCAGCAAGCCCTCGTAGATATCGGCCTTGACGTCGATGTCCAGCCCCACCCAGGTTTCGCCGTCGATAAGGTCGATGAGACGCCGCAGTTTGGCCGGCTCTTGAATCTTGTTCTGCGCCTTACGGAAGATGACCGGAATCAGGCCGCTGCCCTTGCCCAACTCGGTGAGGATGTGGCGGTAGTGGGCTTCCAGTTCGTCGCCGTCCCGCTCCA
>JAGRHK010000611.1 GCA_020444985.1 Candidatus Competibacteraceae bacterium | reverse complement strand
GACTGGTTGGGGATGATCGCGTTGGCCGACCAGGTGCGACCGGAAGCGAAGACCGTGATCGACCGGCTCCATGCTGATAATGTCCAAATCGTCATGCTCACTGGCGACAACCATAGAGTCGCGCAGCATATCGCCGGTCAACTCGGCATCGATCATGTGCACGCAGGCTTGATGCCAGAGGATAAGGTCGGCGTGATCAAGCACTTCGAATCCAATCATGGCGCGACGGCCATGGTCGGCGATGGCGTTAACGACGCGCCCGGCCTGGCGACGGCCAGTGTCGGCATCGCTATGGGCGCGGCCGGCACGGACGTTGCTCTCGAAACCGCTGATCTGGTGCTGATGGGTGATAAGCTGGAGCTGATCCCTTACGCGATCAACATGAGTAAAAAGGCGCGGCGCGTCGTCTGGCAGAACATCACCTTCTCGCTGTTTGTCATTGTCATGCTCGTCATCGGGGCATTCGCTATCGATCTACCCCTGCCGCTGGGCGTGCTGGGGCATGAAGGCAGCACGGTCATAGTCGTGCTCAATGGCCTAATCCAACTCTTGATCTTGCCGGAGATTGCGCGCCGGAGA
>JAGRHK010000610.1 GCA_020444985.1 Candidatus Competibacteraceae bacterium | reverse complement strand
CCCCCGAGGAGGCGATGGGTCAGTCGCTGGCCGAGGCCCTCACCCCGGAGTCCGTCCAGATCGCGCTCGGTTATTTCCAGCAGTTGTTCGAGGCGCAGGAGAACGGGGCCGAACTCCCGCACTTCCACGGCGAGGTGGACTTCTACCGCAAGGACGGCTCCGTCATGAGCGCCGACCTTCAGGTGATCCCGCATGTCGACGACGACGGGCACATCATCGAACTGCTCGGGGTCAGCCGGGACATCAGCGAGCGCAAGCGGGTCGAGGCCGAGTTGCGCAAGTCCGAGGAGCGCGCCCGGCTGATGGCCGAGAACGCCTGGGAGATCATCTGGACCGCCGGCCCGGACGGCACCGCCACCTACATCAACGCCGCCGTGGAGCGGGTCCGCGGCATCACCGTCGAACAGGCCATGGACCAGCCACTCGAGCAGATCTACGCGCCATCCTCGGCGGACAGCATCCGCACCTACTTCGGGGACCTGCACGCCGCGATCCGCAACGGTGAGAAACCGCCGGTATACCGGGAGGAGCACGAGCAGTACCGTGCCGACGGCTCGATCATGGTCAGTGAAACCCAGGTC
>JAGRHK010000060.1 GCA_020444985.1 Candidatus Competibacteraceae bacterium | reverse complement strand
TTCGCGCCTGGTGCAGCCAGCAGGGCATTGCGGGCGGTGGGTCTGGATGTGCGCACCTATCAAGCCGCGCTCGGTGGCCAAACGCCCGCATTTGCCACGGTGTTTGGGTTCACGCCACATCCGTTGCAAGAGACGTTGATGGCATGGCCGGTCACTGGAGAGGATCGCCTGTTGATCCTGGAAGCGGAAACCGGCTCTGGGAAAACGGAGGCGGCGTTAGCACGTTTTCTGGCGCTGTTCGCGGCGGGAGAAGTCGATGGACTGTATTTCGCCTTGCCCACACGGGTCGCAGCGCGGGAACTCTATGGTCGGGTGTTGCGGATGGTGGAGTACGTATTTCCCGATCCGACAAACCGGCCTCCAGTGCTGTTGGCCGTGCCCGGCTATGCGCAATTGGATGGGGTGGATGTAAAGACACTATTGCCCGGCCCGGAAACCCGCTGGGAAGATGATGCGACACAGGCGCGACAAGAGCTGGCCTGGGCAGCGGAACGCCCAAAGCGCTTTCTGGCGGCGACCGTAGCGGTCGGCACTCTGGATCAGGCGTTGTTGAGTGTGCTGCAAGTTCCCCATGCCCATTTGCGCTCGGTGTGCCTGGATCGGCAATTGCTGGTAGTGGATGAAGTCCACGCTAGCGATCCGTATATGCGGGAATTGCTGACGCGATTATTGGCGCATCATCTGAGCCTGGGTGGTCATGCTTTGTTGCTGTCCGCAACGCTGGGCGCTGTGGCGCGTACTCAATTTCTCCATGCTGGCACCCGGTCTCCTTCCGAACCGGAGGATTATGAGGCCGCGCAAGCGATACCTTATCCAGCCTTGAGCGTGGCAAGACAGCCACCGCAAGCGATTCCTGCAGCAACCCAAGGTAAAACCGTGCAAGTGGAGTGTGTGTCGGCGCTAGCCGATCCTGCGGCGCTGTTAACGCGTTTGCAGAAGGCGGTAGAGGCTGGGGCGCGGGTGTTAGTAGTGCTCAATACCGTAGCGCGGGTGATGACATTGCAAGCAGCTTTGGAGGCAGTGTTGCCGACGGAGATGCTGTTCCAGTGTATGGGGGTTATCGCGCCGCATCATGGTCGCTTTGCGGCAGTAGATCGAACGGTGTTGGATGCGGCGGTCAGTGCCCGCTGGGGCCGAGGCTCCGCACCAGGGCCGGTACTACTGATTGGGACGCAGACCTTGGAACAGAGCCTCGATCTGGATGCGGACCTGCTGATCACGGATTTGTGTCCGATGGACGTGCTATTGCAGCGTATTGGGCGTTTACATCGGCACAACCGGACGCGGCCTGCTGGATTTGAGGCGGCGCGGTGTGTGGTGTTGGTTCCTGAAGATGTGAGCTTGGAAAACCTGCTGCGGAATGATGGCCAGATTCGCAGTGTGGCGGGATTAGGCAAAGTTTATCCCGATCTGCGGGTGCTGCGGTTGACGCTGGATTTATTGCGGAATATGCCCGTTTGGGTGATTCCACGCGATAACCGTCGTCTGGTGGAAGGGGCGACACATCCCGAAGCATTAGCGACGCTGAATAGTCAGATATGGCAACGTCACGCTCGGAAGGTGGAAGGTGAGGAATTGGCGCAAATGCTTCAGGCGACCTTGGTCGGTATGCAATCGAAGCCGTTTGGGGAATTTACCTTTAATCCGCTGAATATGACGGTGCAAACCCGGCTGGGGTTGAATGATTGGCGAGTACGTTTGGAGCAGGCCGTGACCAGTCCGTTTGGGCAACCGCTGACAGAACTGGTGATTCCAGGATATCTGGCACCGGAAACACCTCAGGAAACCGCGAGCGTGCTTACCGAGAATCGGGAATGCCTGATCTTTGAGTGCGGTGAGCGGCGCTACCGCTATACCCGCATGGGTTTACAACGGGAGGTGGGGGTATGAATCTGCTGACGGAACCGATGTTTCGAGTACAGACCACGGCAGGCGCAATGATGATGAGTTTGCCGGGTTTGCTGGCGGCGCTGGGGACCGATACGGTCGAGTCGCTGCCGGGTCTGCAACGTCATCAGGAAGATGCGTTTCATATTTTCCTGTGCTACTTGGCCGGAGCAGTGTTAGTGCGGGCCGACATTCACGATCCGGTGCAATCGGAGATCTTCTGGCGGGATGGCTTGCGGCAACTCGCTGGGCGCGATGATGACTGTGCCTGGACGCTGGTGGTGGAAGACGTGATGCAACCGGCATTCATGCAAGCGCCCATGGCCAACAAAGCCGATTGGACCGCCTTCAAACCCAAAGCCAATACGCCAGATGCATTGGATGTGCTGCAAACCGCCAAGAACCATGATGTGAAAAGCCAACGGGTTCATGAAGATCACCCGGAACGTTGGGTATATGCCTTGATCAGTTTGCAGACAATGACGGGGTTGATGGGGCGCGGCAACTACGGGATTGCTCGCATGAATAGCGGTACAGGCAGCCGGGTATGTGTTGGGCTGCGCTATGACGACGAAATCTTCGGCGGACGGTGGCAGCGGGAAACTCGCAAACTGTTGGCTTATCGCGCTGAATTGCTGGTAAACCCATGGCCTTATCGTTCCGATGGTGTGGTGTTGTTGTGGCTACTTCCGTGGGATCTGCAAACTGCGTTGTCCTTGGCCAAACTCGATCCCTTTTTTATTGAAATTGCCCGAGCGCTTCGCTTGATCGTCCGTAATGGACGGATGCAAGCACTGGGGGCAGGCAGTGCGGGCAATCGGATTGCAGCCAAGGAACAGAAGGGCATCGTGGGCGATCCGTGGACGCCATTGGTCGATGACGGCAAAGAGAAAAAAGCCTGGACAGTGATGGCCCCGTTCTTTTCACCGCAACGCTTGCGTAATCTGATTTTCGAGAAAGAAGGATTTTTGGCCCCAGCCATGCAACGTCCAGACCCGGATCGAGCGACCCAAGCTTGTTGGGTGCAAGCCGCTGTACTGGCTCCAGGTGGCATGGGAAAAACGGATGGCTTTCATGAAGCTACGATACGGATTCCGGCACGAGCCGTTATGTGTTTATTTGGTGGTGGCGCAGCACGTGAGCGCTTAGCAGAACTGAGCGGTTTGGGTCTGAACGATGCGGCAGCGATGCAGAACAAGGTGCTTAAACCAGCGCTATATGCTTGGTTGGAAGCTGGGCCAGAGCAGATTGATTGGGATAAACGGGAAGTGAGCGCTTGGGTGGAGCAGACTGTGCACTCGTTCGCAACCGTCTGGCACACCCTGTATTTCGATTGGCTATGGAGTTCTGTGGATCAAGCCGATACGGACGTCGCTCGTCTGCCGTGGCTACAAACCTTGGAGCGTCATGCTCGCCAAACCCTGGCCGACGCTATCGCTCGCTTCCCCGCACGCGCTGGTCGTTATTACCGGTCACGAGTGCGTGCTAACAACGTGTTTTCCGGTTGTTTATACAAAACATTTCCCGTACTGAAGGAGATCGCTGATGCCGGACGCCACACTATCACCGATGCTATCCACTCCTGAATCATCCTCGTTGGCGCGTTTGATAGGCAGAATTGCCGCGCTTATCGGCAACGAGAATTTTCCAACCAGGGAGCGAGCGGCACTCAAGCGACTAGCCCCGGATCGACCCCCGTCGCTGGTCTTCTATCGCTTTTGTTTCCAGCATCTGCCGGAGGGTTGGCAGTGCCAGATCGGGGCATGGCAGGTGCTATTGGCGGGTTTGGCGCTCATGGGAACATCCGCACACCGCCCGGATCGTTCTGTGGGTCAGGTGCTGGCGGAGCACCGCTACAGCGAGGCACGTCTGGAACGGTTGCTCGCGGCTCAAGACGAGGTGCTGTACACCCTGACCTTGCGCGTGGCGCGTTTTCTGGCCGCCAAAGGGGAAAGCGTTAATTGGTTGGATTTAGCGCGATTGCTGCTGACCCAAGACCGAGAGAAACGGGAAGCCGTGCGGCTGCAGATCGCTGGTGACTATTACCGCCATCAAAAAAATGAGAAGGACTGAACTATGTTTCTGCAAATTCATACCCTGACTTCCTATCACGCCAGTTTGTTGAATCGGGATGATGTGGGCTTGGCCAAGCGGATTCCCTTCGGTAATGCGACCCGTTTGCGCGTGTCCTCGCAGTGCCTCAAGCGCCATTGGCGAGAGCGGTTGCATGAGACTCTGCCTCTACCGGGTGGCTTGCGAACCCGGCATTTCTTTGAGCGGGTGATTGTCCAGCGCTTGGTGGAGCAGGAAGGGGTACCGCTGGATCAGGCGCAGAAGTTGACTTTGGCCTTGGTAGCGTTGCTGTTGAAATCAGCAAAGGCGGATAAGGCATCCAAGGCGGAAAAGGGCAAGAAAGGAAAAAAAGCCAAGGCGGAAGCGGAACAGCCGGAAATGGATTTTGGCGAAGAGGGAGAATCGATGGATTCTACGGAAACAACAGGATTGCTGGTTAAACAACCGATTCTATTTGGCCAGCCCGAAGCAGATTTTTTGGTCGCATTGCTCAAAGAGTGCGCGGCAGCGGGTCAAGATGCGGAAAAACGTTTGCAGGAACGCTTGAAGAAGGACAAGGACAACTTCAAGGCGATGTTGGTGCAAGCGGGTCATGGCCATTTGTATGCAGGCTTGGAAGGTGCGTTATTTGGGCGCTTTGTGACTTCGGACATCCTGTCTCGCAGTGATGCTTGTGTGCATGTCGCTCATGCCTTGACCGTACATCCCTTGGATACGGAAGTGGATTACTTCACGGTTGTGGATGACTTGAATCGTGATGATGAAACCGGTGCGGCCCATGCCGGGGATATGGAACTGGGTGCGGGACTGTTCTACGGCTACGTTGCTGTGGATGTGCCTGGATTGCTATCGAATCTGAGCGGTTGCAAGCGTGAAGATTGGAAGGCACAAGATTTTCAAGAGGCTCGGCAAGTGTTGCAAGGGTTGGTGCGTACCATCGCCGAAGTCACACCGGGGGCAAAATTAGGTTCAACCGCGCCTTATGCCCGCGCCGATTTTGTGTTGCTGGAAGCGGGGCCACAGCAACCACGCAGTCTGGCCAATGCCTATTTGCAGGCGTTGAAACTGCGTGATGATGGAATGGCACAGGCGGGTATCGCATTAAAACACTATGTGGACGCCCAAGAGCAGATGTATGGGACGACAGCGGCATTTCGGGCCGCTGCAACGACCAAGACCGTTGAATTAGGGTCAATTCCGGTGCTCTCGCTCGCTGATGCTACCGAGCAGGCGTTAGCGGCGTTGTTTGAGTAGGCCCATATGGAGGTTCTGCTACTGCGGTTCGATGCGCCACTGATGAGTTTTGGCGATGTCATCGTGGATCATCACAACATCACGGATCGGTTTCCCCGCTTGTCGTTGCTGACGGGACTGTTCGGCAATGCGCTGGGTTATCGGCATGGCGACGCGGAGGCACTCAATGCATTACAGGCACGCATTGAGTTTGCGGCACGCTGGGAGGTGGAACCCACGGCGCTGGTGGATTACCACACGGTTGATCTCGGTCAGCCAAAAATGGCGAACAAGGGTTGGACCACACGCGGTGTAGCGGAACATCGGGATGGTGGGTCGGATGCCAAATTGGGTACTCATATCCGCTATCGGCATTACTGGGCCAATGGGGTGATGACGGTGGCGATGACGTTGACCGGTCATACAGAACCTTCCGTATCCACATTGGCGAAGGCGCTACAAGAACCAGCACGGCCCTTATTTTTGGGTCGCAAGACCTGTTTACCGGCGGCGCCCCTGTTCCGGGAAATGGTCGAAGCTCCCGATGTGCTGGCGGCATTGCAGGCTATGTCGGGTAAAACGTCGCTACGTCCGGGTGCGCGACGGTCGGCGAGTGCTTGTTGGCCGGTGCATCTTGGGACAGATCTGCCGGGGCGCGTCGTGGCGATCTATGACCAACGCGATTGGTGTAATCAAATTCATAGCGGGCGACGCCTGCGTCGGGAAGGGATCTTGCCCGATGAGGAGGCGGCATGAGTGATCCTCTGTATATGGTGCAGCTGCGGTTGGACCCCATCGCGTTGATTCAATTTGCGCAGGATCATGGAGTCAATCGAGCAGCGGATGAAGATCTGGGTTATGGCACTCATGCGTGGTTGGCGGCGTTATTCGGGCCGCTGGCACCCAAACCCTTTCGGTTGCTGGAACCAGGAGTCGCTTGGCGGAAAGATCAGCCATTGCAGTGGTTGGGCTATAGTCGCCAGGATGGTGCGACGTTGCGCGAACAGGCCGAGACTTTTGCGTTGCCCTTGGCGCTGGCGGTGTGCGATCCAGCGGAGTTGATGCGTGCCAAGCTGATGCCAGCAACATGGGCTGTGGGTCGGCGGCTGGGCTTTGAAGTATTGGTGTGTCCGGTGAGTCGGCGCGAGACGGAAAAAGATGTGTTTTTGCGTCGGATAGAGATGGCCGGAGCAGCGGACCCGCCAGTGAGTCGAGCAACGGTGTATGGCGAATGGCTAGCCCGTCAGGTGGAAGGTGCAGCGACGCTGGAGTCGGTGCAGTTGGCAGGTTTTCGATTGGTGCGGTTGTTGCGCCGTTCGCAGCGGACGGCGACTCAGGAGCAGCGTTTTGGGCGTCCGGTGGTATTGCCGCAAGCGCTGTTGCGTGGAGTGATGATCGTGCAGGATGGGGCCGCATTTGCAGCACTGCTGGCGCGAGGAGTCGGGCGGCATCGGGCGTTTGGCTATGGCATGTTGTTATTGAGGCCGCCGATATGAGTTTGCTGGTGGGGCGACTGGGATTGGCGGCATCGCGGATTCCGCAGATGGATCGGCATGGTTTGATCTGGCTGGAGCGCGGGGGATTGACCGTCGAAGATGGAACCTTGCGGTTCCGTGCGGCGAAGTCGGAAACTTTGGAGTCCGGCGATTATGCGGTGCCCTATCAGGGAGTATCGATGATTCTGTTGGGGCCAGGATCGACAGTGAGCCATGATGCGTTGCGGGTATTAGCACGACATGGGACTCTACTGGCAGCAGTTGGCGAAGGTGGGGTGAAGATTTATACCGCGCCACCTTTAGGGCCGGGATCGTCAGCCGTAGCGCGCATGCATGCCCGATTGTGGGCGGACGAGAAGGCGCGTCTGGAGGTGGCGCGGCGGATGTATGCATTTCGCTTTGGGCGGATTTTGCCGCATAGGGAGATTGAGGTGCTGCGAGGGATTGAAGGAGCGCGAATGAAGGAAACGTATCGGATTGCAGCGGCACAACAGGGAATTCCGTGGCAGGGACGCCGATACAATCGGCAGAATCCAACCGGCGCAGACATTCCAAATCAAGCTCTTAACCATGCGGCAACCTTTGTGGAATCAGCGGCGGAAATTGCAGTGACGGCGGTGGGAGCGCTGGCGCCGTTGGGTTTCATCCATGAAGATTCGAGCAATGCGTTTACATTGGATATTGCGGATTTGTATCGGGCGGAATTGACGGTGCCATTGGCGTTCAGTGTGGCCAAGCGCGCACTGGCAGATCCAGAATTGCTGTTGGAGCGGACATTACGCAAGGAGGCGGCACAACAATTTCGTAAGCAGCAGGTGATTGCGGGGATGATTGATCGTGTGAAGGAGTTACTTCATGCCAATGACGATGATAGTGACACGTAATGTCTCGGATCGTGTTCGGGGCTTTCTGGCTTCATCAATGCTGGAGTTGGGGCCGGGAGTGTATAGCGCGCCGCGTTTGTCAGTGGCGGTACGGGAACGCATTTGGAATGTAGTGTCGGAGTGGTTTTTATTGGAGCGTGAGGCATCGGTGGTGATGGTGTGGGCGGATTCCCAGGTGCCCGGTGGGCAGAATGTGCGGGTGCTGGGCGTACCACCTGTGGAACTTGTGGAGGTTGATGGGTTGATTGTAACTCGCCGACCGTTGAAGCCTGAAAAGCCGATTGAAGCCGTAGGAGATTTGGTGGGAGATTAGATTT
>JAGRHK010000609.1 GCA_020444985.1 Candidatus Competibacteraceae bacterium | reverse complement strand
GCCCGCTTTCCACCGAGATCACAATTTCACCCGACGGCGTGAATTTGACGGCGTTACTCAATAGATTGATCAGAATCTGGCGCAGACGGGTCACATCCCCGGCAATAATTTCGGGCGTGTCGGCGTCGATGTGGTAGGCCAGGTCCAGCCCCTTTTCCATCGCTTTCGTCGCCAACAGATCGAGCGCTCCTTCTAAACACTCACGCAAATCAAAGGGGCGATTTTCCAGTTCAATTTTGCCGGCTTCGATCTTGGAGAAATCGAGGATATCGTTAATGATGGTCAGCAGGGCATCGCCGCTGTTGCGAATCGTTTCGGTGTAGTCACGCTGCTCGGTGGTTAATTTGGTATCGAGCAGCAAACTGGTCATACCGATGACACCGTTCATGGGCGTCCGAATCTTGTGGCTCATCGTTGCTAAAAAGGCGCTCTTGGCTTCGTTGGCGGCTTCGGCCTCTTTACGGGCGCGTTGGAGTTCGGTGATATCGTGGTAGATGATGATATTGCCCAACTGCTCCCCACCCACCGATACCGGCAGCGATGAAAGTTCGACGTCCATCAAACTGCCGTTCTGATGAGCGC
>JAGRHK010000608.1 GCA_020444985.1 Candidatus Competibacteraceae bacterium | reverse complement strand
GCAGACCAGAAGAACGGGAGGGTAGGCGGCGCACTTGCGGCGAACGTGTGCCAATTGGTTGGCACAGACGGAAACGCCGATTTAGGAAGCCGCTCAATGGCTGCATCATGCCGACATTCGGACGACTCTGGATGTCTGCGCATCACTTGATGCCCGACCGGTTATACGGGACCGTGGAAATCTGGATCGTCACAATCTGGTCATGGACCAGAATCAGGATGCCAGGAAAACAGCGATAAGCAGTTGATTATTTGGTCGGGGTGACAGGATTTGAACCTGCGACTTCTGCCTCCCGAAGGCAGCGCTCTACCAGGCTGAGCTACACCCCGATGGGGAAGGACTTTCAAGAGTGGCGGTTTACCGCAAAGTGGGCCAATCCCACCAGCGCATCCTTGGCGCTTGAATCAGCCAGCGGCGCCAAGCTGGCAATCGCCTGTTCGGCCTCCCGCTCGGCAAGACGCGAAGTATAATCCAGCGCCCCGGTGGACTCAATAGTGCGGGTAACGATCTCGATGTACTCCAATCCGCCGTGCTCGATGGCCTCGCGGATGATCCGGGTTTGCTCGGGCGTGCCGTGGCGCATGGCGTGAA
>JAGRHK010000607.1 GCA_020444985.1 Candidatus Competibacteraceae bacterium | reverse complement strand
TTGACCACGCCCTTGACCGCGGCCTTGATGTACTTGTCCCGGGCGTAGGGGTACTCGATGCCGGGCAACGTGCCCTGGTGGATCATGTCCGAGAGGCTTTCGTAGGCCAGGTACGGGTTGATGGCGGTGGCGCCGTAGCCCACCAGCAACGAGAAGTGGTGGACCTCGCGCGCCTCGCCCGTCTCCACGATGAGCGCGGCCTGGGTGCGCTTTTCCTCGCGGATAAGGTAGTGGTGCAGCCCCGACGTGGCCAGCAGCGCCGGAATGGGCGCGTCGTTGGCGCTGATGCCGCGGTCGGAGAGGATCAGGATGTTGTAGCCGTCGTCGATGGCCTTGGACGCCTTGGTGTACAGTTCCTCCAGTCCGCGCTTCAACCCCTCGACGCCCTCGTCCACGCGGAAGAGGATGGAGAGGGTCAAGGCACGGAAGCCGGGCACGTCGATCTGGCGGAACTTGGCCAGCTCTGCGTTGGTCAGGATCGGCGTCTTCAGCTTGATCTGCCGGCAGTGGAGCGGCGTGCCGTCGAGCAAGTTGCCCTCGGTGCCCATCATCACTTCGGTGGCCGTGACCAGTTCCTCGCGGATGGCGTCG
>JAGRHK010000606.1 GCA_020444985.1 Candidatus Competibacteraceae bacterium | reverse complement strand
CGGGAAGGCAGCGACGGGGTACTGGCGCGCGAGCGGGAAATCCGCCGGCTCGCCGCCGCGCTTGATGCGGACGCGGTGGCGCTGGAGCGGCAAACTGCGCACCTGGAACAACTCCACGCCCAACAGCGCGAATGCGAACGCGAGCGCCGCGATCTCCAGCAGACCGTCAATCAGGATCATCGCGACCATGCCCGCTTGCAGGGAGAATGTAACACCGTGCAGGCTCGCTGGGAGCAAGCCCGCGCCCGCCGGGCCACGCTGACCGAGGAACTCGCCGAACTGCATGATCAGTGCGAACAGGATCGGGAACAGGTGCAACTGGCCCGGCTGCGATTGGAGGAAACGCTATTGGCGCTGGAGAGTCTGAAGATCGAACATACGGCGCTGAGTGGAGACCAGGAGCGACTGCGCGCGCGAATCCAACAGTGCCGCGCCCGAGCGGATACCGCCCGCCAGGCGGCGGCCCGCCAGGCGGCGGCCATCGAAACCCTGCGGGTGCGGGTGAGTGCCGCCGGCCAGGCCATGGAAAGGCTGGATGCCCAACGGCAACAGTTGCAGGCGCGGCGGGCGCGGTTGATCGAGGAACGCGCCGGCGA
>JAGRHK010000605.1 GCA_020444985.1 Candidatus Competibacteraceae bacterium | reverse complement strand
CGATCGTCGCGGGCGTCCTTGGAAGCGCCCCGTCTGCGATATTGACCATTGTCGCCCGGAGAATCTTGCCTGAGCGGGTCTTGGGCAGCCGCTCTACCACTGTTGCGTGGTGAAACGATGCGACTGGTCCGATCCGCTCGCGCACAAGCCGCAAAAGCTCGGCGTTGATCTCCGCATGGTCGCGCGTGACGCCCGCATTCAGGCAGACGAGGGCCACGGGGATCTGGCCTTTCAGCGTGTCCGCCGCGCCAATGACCGCACATTCCGCAACATCCGGATGGCTGGCGACGACTTCCTCAATGCTTCCCGTCGACAGCCGGTGACCGGCGACATTGATCACGTCATCGGTTCTGGCCATGATGTAAACATAGCCGTCCTCGTCGATCATGCCTGCATCACCGGTCTCGTAGTATCCGGGAAAATGGCTCATGTAGGACTTGATGAAGCGGTCATGTCCGTTCCAGATCGTTGTGAAACAGCTGGGCGGCAGCGGCAGCCGCACGGTGATCGCGCCGAGCGTTCCCGGCGGAACCGGATGGCCGGCTTCGTCCAGGACATGGACGTCGTAGCCCGGCATCGGCACGGTCGGCGAACCG
>JAGRHK010000604.1 GCA_020444985.1 Candidatus Competibacteraceae bacterium | reverse complement strand
GCCAAGTCAGGCCTGAACAAGGCCATCCTCGACCAGGGCTGGTCCGAGTTCCGCCGCCAACTGGACTACAAACTGGCGTGGAATGGGGGCTGGCTCGTCGTGGTGCCGCCGCAGAACACCAGCCGTACCTGTCCGTGCTGCGGTCATGTCTCGGCGGCCAATCGACAGACCCAGGCGACGTTCGCCTGTGTGGAATGCGGCTTCGGGGAAAACGCCGACGTGGTCGGCGCGATCAATGCACTAAGGGCGGGACACGCCCGGTTCGCCTGTGAAGTGAGCGGTGCGGTAAAGCCGCCAGCAGCAGGAACCCACCGAAGCGACTCAGGGGCGGTTCAATGCCGCACCTGAGCGCCGTAGGAATCTCCGGCCTTCAGGCCGGGGAGGATGTCAATATCTCGACAATCGGCCAGCCGAGTGACGAGAAGGATCCGTTCATGACCGATGCGAAGCGATTCCTGTGCGTCAGTCGCGCGAAGAAAGCGATGCTCTGACGTGGGTGTCTACGAAACCGCCTCGACGCTACCCGGGGGATACACGCCGATCTGCAACGCTTGCATGGTGGCGCTCTGCTACGACATCAGCGCCGAGGAATACAGG
>JAGRHK010000603.1 GCA_020444985.1 Candidatus Competibacteraceae bacterium | reverse complement strand
GCAAGCCGAATTCGACCACCGCCGCCCGCCGGCCCTGGGGTCGTTCGTCCGCCGCCGTCAGCGGTAGAAAGCCGTCCACCAGCAACGCTCGTACCTCGTCGCGACTCAGTTCCGCCGCGCGCGCGCCACCGATCAGCCGGGCACCGCCGCCGAGCACGGTCACCGTCACTCGCTCCGGCGCGTCGGTCGCCAGCAGCCGTTCCTTGGCGCCCCGGCATTGCTGCAACAGCAGCGACAATTCGCCGGTGCTCAGACGCCCGCCACTCAGTCGAGCTTCGACGGTTCGAGCCAGAGTCAGATCCATGTTGTCGCCGCCCAGCATCAGATGCTCGCTCACGCCGATCCGGGTCAAACGCGGCTCTTGCTCCCCCGGCTCGATCTGGATCAAAGTCAGGTCGGTGGTGCCACCACCCACGTCACAGACCAGCAACAAACGGGACTCGCCCAGATCCGCCGCCACGGTGTCCCGGTGGCGGTGCAGCCAGTCATGGCAGGCCGCCTGCGGTTCCTCCACCAACCGCAGTTCCGGCAAACCGGCCAGTCGCGCCGCTTCCACCGTCAGGGTTCGCGCCGCTTCGTCGAATGAGGCCGGCACGGT
>JAGRHK010000602.1 GCA_020444985.1 Candidatus Competibacteraceae bacterium | reverse complement strand
GGCCACTTCGGCGGCATTGGCCAGCAGCGGCCCGGCTTCAATCGCAATGGCCTGGTTGGCGCGCAGCAGATCGCCCACCGGCAGCCCCAGGTTGGCCGACTGCAGGGCGCGCCGCAGGTCCGCCACGGTGATGCCCGCGCCGCTCATGCGCGCCGGGTCCATTTCCACCATCACCGCGCGGCCAGGGCCACCGAGGGTGGTGACCTCGCGCGTGCCGGGCACGCGCTTCAAGTCCGCCTCGATGCTGTGCGCCACGCGCTCCAGCTGAAAGGCGTCGGTTTGCGGGTTGCTGGAGTAGAGCGTCAGCGCAACGATGGGCACGTCGTCAATGCCCTTGGGCTTGATGATGGGCGGCAGGACACCCAGGCCCTGGGGCAGCCAGTCGGCGTTGGAGTTCACGGTGTCGTACAGCCGCACCAGCGCCTCGGTGCGCGGCACGCCCACCTTGAATTGCACGGTCAGCAGCGCCATGCCGGGGCGCGAAGTGGACATCACATGCTCGGCGCCTGTGATCTGCGAGAGCACCTGTTCGGCCGGAATCGCCACCATCTGCTCCACGTCGCGCACGCTGGCGCCGGGAAACGGAATGATCACGTTG
>JAGRHK010000601.1 GCA_020444985.1 Candidatus Competibacteraceae bacterium | reverse complement strand
ATTTCGCCTTTCTCAACCGTCAGCGAAATCCCTTTCAAGGCGTGAATATTGCCGTAGTAGCTATGTACGTTATCGACCTCTAATAATGCCATAATCTCTTCGCTTCTTTATATATGAAATCTATGTCGCAGGGAGTTCCGGCTGTTCAGCCTTGTCATCTTCAGCCGTGGGATTGGTGGCTCCTCGCCCCAAATAGGCTTCGATGACTTTGGTGTTTCTTTGAATTTCAACGGGCGTACCCTCCGCGATTTTTTGACCGTAATCAAGAACGGTGATCAGTTCCGAAATGTCCATCACCAGACGCATATCGTGTTCGATCAGGATAATGGTCACGCCCAATTCATCCCGAATCTGGCGGATGAAATGGGTTAAGCTGGCGGTTTCATTGGGATTCATGCCGGCGGTCGGCTCATCTAACAGTAGCAGCTTGGGTTTGCTGGCCAACGCGCGGGCAATTTCCAACCGGCGTTGGTCCCCATAGGCCATATGTTTGGCCAGAATATCGCCTCGACCTTGCAACCCCACAAAACGGATTATCCGTCTGGCCTCTTCATGAGCCGCCTCTTCTTCCTTTCGAGTGGCGGGTAAGCCCAGAACCGCCCC
>JAGRHK010000600.1 GCA_020444985.1 Candidatus Competibacteraceae bacterium | reverse complement strand
TTTGCGGATGAGTTGGGTGTGCGCTTTGATTTCGGCCACTTCTGCGGCTACGTCAAAGGGCGGGGTATCGCTTGCCGATGGGCTTTTGTGTGCTTTCACGGTGTTTTTACAATCGGTAAGAACGAACTGGCCAGGATTGGCTCAGCGGCTTGCGCCTGTTCGCCCCGTTTCACCCGTGGGTGCGGCTCGGACTGTTCGCGCCGTGGGCGCTGATTTCTGGGTTTTGGCTCAGCACACCAATGCTACAAGGTCGATTTTTTCCGTAGTTTCGACCGCTACGCCGATTTTTTTCTGTTGGATGGGGAACCAACTTGAGCCTGTGGTTTTTTGCGTAGGCCAGGCACCGACGCCGATTTGCGGGATCGGCAACCCGAATACCCGGTTTGTGCAGATCGGGCCTCTGGTCTCTCTCTTGCGAGAGAGTCACGGATCATCGCTCCGGTCGGCGACGCCGACTATTGACGCGGTCGGCGAGCGGCGTTTGAGACCAAGTATAGGGAGGAGGACAAAAGGAAACAATCTGCGCGATAGTTCTGCGTGATAGGAGGTAAGCGGTGTACCGCTATGTGGAACGAGCAGCAGCGAGTTGTACATAGCGGTACACC
>JAGRHK010000005.1 GCA_020444985.1 Candidatus Competibacteraceae bacterium | reverse complement strand
CTAACGGCCCGGTAGGCGATCTGCCATATTCATTCATGCATCACCTGCGCGAAGCCCTGCTGGAGCTGGATACCGAGGACAAGCACACCAAGCTGGTGCATCGCGTGCATTCCCTGGAATTCCCCTATCGGATGATCAAGAGCGGTTTCTACATGGGCAACGGCCCCGACCTGGCCTTCTACCCGATGCCAACGCACGAGGAACTGCGCCGCGAGCACAACAGTTGGTGGCGTTCGGCCAACCTGTAAGTTCCGGCGCAGATCAAGTCGCTGAATCGGATCACAATGCCCTTCCCTATCCGGGGGGAAGGGCGGAAGCAAAGCCGCTAACGCCGTCGCCGCGCGCCACGTTGCGCCGCTGCATTAAGCGTCTCAGCCAGCCGCACCGCTCCCACCTCGCCCATGCCCGCCGCGCGCCCGCGATCGGTCAGATAAGTCCGTCGGAAAGCAATGATTTTGCCATCCTTGGTAAAGGCGTCATCCTGCAACTCGACCAGTCCGGTTCCCGCCATCGCCTCCAGCATTCGCTCAAACACCCGGCGATCGGCTTGCCCATCGGTCAGCCGTTCATACAACTGACGCGGCGTTTGCCCTTCGCGCCAGCGTAATCCCTCCAGCACCTGCAAAGCCCACTGGCTTTCAAGCCGGCTTAACCGGCGCGTGCGGCGCGTGATCGTCGCCTGAGGTGCGCAGACATCGCAAATTCCACAAGGCTGATCATCATCCCGGTCACCGAAATGACGCACCAGACGCACCATCCGACACCCGGTGGCCCGATCGGCGAAGGCCAGCATTTGCTGCGGCTCCAGTAGTTTATGATCACTCTGCTGCTGATATGGGCGCTGCCAGCCGTCCTCGCCTTGACGGAGATTCCCTTCCATATCCCGCCGGGCGCCGCCCTGCGCCAGCAGTTTTTCTACCGCCGCCTCGAACACGTCCGGCTCGATGCCCAACCAGTCACGCAACATCGCCCGGGGTTGGGGATCCGCACTGAGCGCCGCGAAAATCCGCGCTAACTGACCAAGTTCAGGATAACCGCGTCGGTGAAAATACTCATGCGTGCGCAGGTCCGCATAGGAATATAGCAGCAGCGCCCGCGCCGGTTGCCCATCGCGCCCGGCCCTGCCGATCTCTTGATAATAGCCCTCGATACTGCCCGGCAGCGCCGTGTGGATCACCGTGCGAATATCTGGCTTGTCAATACCCATGCCAAAAGCAATAGTCGCGACAATGACCTGCAAGCGACTGGCGCTGAACAACCCCTGCACCCGCTCGCGCTCCTGCGGATCCATGCCCGCATGATAGGCGGCCGTCGGATAATCCGCGCTCAATTGCAACGCCAGCGCCTCGGTTTCCTTGCGGGTGGGCGCATAGACAATGGCGGGACGCCGAGCCGGGTCCGCCAAAATCTGCTGTACGCTTTCGTGCCGGTCGGGCTTGCGCGTTTCAATCATTTCCACGGCCAGGTTCGGTCGGCGGAAACCGTGAATATAGCGCGTTGCCGTACGCATCCCGAGTTGGCCGACAATGTCGTCCTGCACCAGCACGGTCGCGGTTGCGGTCAGCGCAATCACCGGCGTGGGCCGTAACAAGGGCAGATATTGACCGAGCATCCGGTAGTCTGGACGAAAATCATGCCCCCATTGCGAGATGCAATGCGCCTCGTCCACGGCAATCAACAGCGGTTTGCGCTTTGCCAGCATTTCAGGGAACCCAGGGACGCGCAACCGTTCCGGCGCGATAAACAGGTAATCCAGTTCCCCCTGCAAATACTGAATGCAGACTTGGCGCGAAACCGCGCGATCCCGTCCCGAGTGAATCCGCTCAGCGCGCAGGCCCAGTGCGCATAATTTGGCGACCTGATCCTCCATCAGCGCGATCAGCGGCGACACGACCAGCGTCGTTCCGGCGCGGGCAATGCCCGGCAGTTGGAAGCACAGCGATTTGCCGGCGCCCGTCGGCATCACCAGTAGCACATCGCGACCCTCGGTCACGGTGCGGCAGACCTGCTCCTGATAAGGACGGAAAGCGGGCAGGCGAAATTCATTTTTCAACAAGTCAAGCAAGTGATCCACTGAAGCAGGCTCCCGGCGCGGCGCGGATGCGCGAACCATTCCTCCTTCTCCAGGCATGGCGAGCGGAACGGGCGGCCCAGGCGGTCGCGCTGCGGTCAATGCCAGCGCGACCGCCTGAGCGACAAAACCGGCAATATCCGCCATGAAACCGGTCAAATCGCCTTCACCGCGCTGAATACGTTTGAGACGCGCTTCCCATTCACCGGTCATCACCGGGCTTTTGATCGGCGTCTGCACGGTTTCGATCAGGCGCAGGCCGCGCTCGGTCGCGTTCAAAGCCTTACCATCGCGGGTCAGATATTGGCGCTTCAGCAGCGTTTCAATGATATCCGCGCGGGTCGCCGGGGTGCCCAAACCACTTTCTTTCATCGCCGCCGACAATTCTTTATCTTCCAGTTGTCGTCCGGCGGTTTCCATGGCAGTCAACAGCGTCGCCTCGGTGAGGCGCGGCGGCGGGCGAGTCTGCTTGGCAACGGCGCGCGCCTCCACCACATGTTGCGGCTGACCGACGGTCAAACCCGGTGGCAAACGTTGTTCAGCCTCGGGTTCGAGGGCGTTTTTGGCGACGGTTTTCGTCTTACGCTTGCGCGCATTTTTTGGCAACATGTCCTCATCCGCCAGGCTTCCCTCTTTCGTGGAGGAAGAAAGTGGCGGATTTTGCGCACCCACGTCCAGAATCTTCCAGCCGATCTGCTCGACCGCCGCGCCGCTGCTGTGATAGCGGTCGACGATAACCTTCTGTTCGTCCGGAGTGTGAATGGCGGTGATCAGCGTCGTGACCGCCCAAACATGATCATCATGCCAAGCCATCAGCAGGCGGCGACAGATCAAATCGTAAATCTTGCGCTCGTCAGCAGCCAGCGTTCGGGCCGGCGTCGGGGTCGGAATGATCGCGTGATGGTCGGTGATCTTACTGTCATCGACGAAGCGGGTTCCCAATGGCCGCTGACCCGCGCCAGGCGCCAGTTGCGTTCGATAAGGTTCTTCAATCGCCGCGACGACCGCGCCCAAAGTCCCCGCTACGGAAGTCGAGAGATGCCGGCTGTCGGTGCGCGGATAACTGATCAACTTATGTTGTTCATACAATTTCTGAGCAATGTTCAGGGTTGTCTGGGCGCTGAAGCCATACAGGCGATTGGCGTGACGCTGCAATTCCGTCAGGTCATACAGGAGCGGCGGCGGCGCGCGGCGCGTTTCTGCGTTGCGCGATTCGATCAGGGCCTGACCGACTTTGGCCCGGGCGACAATCTGTTCTGCTTCCTCGCCATCTGCGGGTAAGCGCTTGGCTTTCGGTTCCGGACGTTCGCCGCGAAACCAGATGCCCTGGTAATGCGCAACTTTGACCTCGGCGGGCGTAAAGGTCGCCACGACCTCGCGGTAATTTTCGGGAACGAAAGCGCGGATGGCCAAATCGCGCTCCACGACCATGGCCAGCGTCGGGGTCTGCACCCGGCCCACTGACAGGACTTCTTCGCCGAAGGTTCCACAGGTCAAGGTGTAGGCCCGCGACAGATTCATGCCGACCAGCCAGTCCGCCTGGCTGCGTCCCCGAGCGGCCGCTGCCAGCGGGTCGAATTCGCGGCCATCGCGCAGCTTCTGGAAGCCCTGGCGGATCGCATCCGGCGTCAGCGAGGAAATCCACAGTCGGCTGACCGGCTTGCGACAACCAGCCGCTTCGTAGAGGTAGCGAAAGATCAGTTCGCCTTCCCGTCCAGCATCGGTCGCGCAGACCACTCGGTCAATCGCATCGTCGTTGAGAATGCGGCGCACCGCCTCGAACTGCTCACGGGTCGGGTCACCCACGATCAACGGCCAGCGTTCCGGCAACATCGGCAGCAACTCGCGCCGCCAGCGCTTCCAGTCGGGATTGATTTCATGAGGTTCGGCCAATCGCACTAGATGGCCAATCGCCCAGGTCACGACATAGCCATTGCCGTGTAGAAAACCCTCGCCACGCTGACGAGCGCCTAATACCTTGGCAATATCGCGAGCAACCGCAGGTTTTTCAGCAATAACGGCGGTCGTCATGGCGAACAGGGATCATCATAAACAAGCAATGAGTTATCCATCCTCTCCACAAGATCAGATGCGCTCCTTTATCCGGTCGTTTATCCTTATTGTCAATCCCTTACATAATGCGATTGTCCTGATGTCGAGCCAGAGCGGCTGGAATTCTCGGAACGATTTACATAACATATTTTCTTTCCTTAACCCTTCCACGCATGACTGGGTACAGGAAATTGGGTAATGACAACAGGGGGAAGCGGTTTGATACGGTGGTCTCAACACCTTGGATTCTGGATGCTCAGCATTCTAAGCGTTAGCGTTCACGGCATGAGCGTGGATCGTGCCTGGATCAAGTTGATCAAGGAAACTCCGGTCGCGCAGATAGAATGGGCCACACGCTATGAGCATGGCGAAGGCGTGCCCCAAAGCTACGAGCGAGCCATGCAACTCTATTGCGCGGCGGCGCGGCGCAACCATGTGGAAGCGCAGTACCAGTTGGGCTGGATGTACGCTAACGGTCGTGGTGTGGCGCGCAACGATGCGCAGGCAGCCGCCTGGTTTCGACTGGCTGCAGCCAAGGGTGACGCGCTGGCCAAACGGATGCTGGCGCGCGTGGGCGATCCCGCCAAGGTTGAACGAGCGCATTGTGTAGAGCCGGTCGATCCGACGCGCAAGCCGCCCGCGCCTGTGATCGTTCGCCGCAAAAAGCCCGCCTCACCGAAATGGGCGAGGCCGGAACAGGCGAAGATTGTATCGCTGGTCAATCGCCTGGCGCCGAAGTATGGTCTGCAGCCAACGCTGGTGCTCGCGGTAATCGCGGCTGAATCCGGCTTCAACGCACAAGCCCACTCGATTAAAAACGCCCAAGGTTTGATGCAACTGATCCCTGCGACTGCCGAACGGTTCGGGGTCAAAGACCCTTATGATCCGGTGCAGAATCTGCAAGGGGGTATGGCTTATCTCCGCTGGCTGCTAGCCTATTTTCAGGGTGATGTGCGCTTGTCGTTGGCGGGCTATAACGCTGGCGAGGGCGCCGTGGTCCGTTATGGCGGGGTGCCGCCCTATGCCGAGACCCGAGCCTACGTCGATAAAATCATTAGAGATTACGGACAATTGATCCATCCGCCGGTCACCCCGGTTACCAAACCCGCCGTGCTGGCTAATCCGTCGCCGTTGATGTGAGCGCTGGTTTGCAGACGGCTTTGGGATGCGGCAGGTAAAGATCAAAGCGGGTATTGGGCGCAATGATCTGAGCATCGGGCATTGCTTCCGATAAAGCAGGCGCCCGGCGCGGGCGCTTGACCACTACCCGCCGCCGAGCGTGGATCAAGGCCGTCGTCAATAATTCCGGCGCATCGAGATCATCGCCCGCCAACACCCGGAGCAAGCGCATTTCCTTACTGGCCAGCGCCGTTTTCCGGCGTTGGGGATACATGGGATCCAAATAAATCACGTCCGGCCACTGACTCTCATGCAGACCCGACAGATAGTCCCGACCGTCCGCTATCTGCAGACGCATCCTTTGCGTAACCACCGCGCCAATGTCCGGGTGCAGGCTGGCCCGACGCAACCCGTCTCGTAATAAAGCGGCAATGATTGGCGAGCGTTCCACCAGACGCAGCGAGCACCCGAGACAGGCGAGTACGAAAGCATCCTGCCCCAGACCCGCAGTCAGATCGATGACCGTCGGTCCGGCGCTGCCTTTGAGGCCAACCGCCCGCGCCAGCGGCTGTTGGCGACCGCCGCCCCATCGGCGTCGGTAGTCGGCAGCCCCTGTGATGAAATCAACATAAACAGGACCCGGCGCGCTCGGCCCCTGTTCCCGCAATTCCAGCCGCTCATGAGTCAAAACCAGGTAATGGGTCGCTGAAACAGGCGACTGTTCCGTCGCCAGCGGTAAGGCAAGTTCCGTCGCCAACGCAATAGCGTCCGTCTGTAGCGCGGACGATTCACAGGCGACCGCGATAGTCGGTGAATGGTGCAAGGATGCGGATTGAGCGCGAAAAAGCGCCGCCTCGCTAGAACGGGACGGCAGGTGCAGGGAAATCCAACGCTTCAGGCTGCTTTAGGCAGCATATCCTGTAGCGTCGCCTGGGCCAGATGATCCATTTCCGACTTGAAACGCAGGCTCATATCCGACATGGCCTTACTATCCCGCATTAGTCGGTATTGAACCGTTTGCGCGATTTCGTTTTGACGCTTGCAAAAATCCTGAAAGCTCTTTACATCCGTGACCTCGGCGGCGGCTCTCATCTGGTTCAAACCAATATCCAGATAAGATTTAAGCGCATTCATTTGAAATACCATAATCTTTTCTATGTTTTTAACGAACAGCCGGTTGGCTTTAACCAGAGGTTCGGGCAGAACTTGTGGGGTTTCCAGAGCTTTGCTGAACAGGTTGACGATCATGATGAGCTCCCCTTCTTGTTGGATGGTTAATTTTGCTGCAATGCAATATAACGGAACTCATGTTGCGTTGCAACATAAAAATTAAAGATCACGATCTTCTTGCCACGGCTAAAACGATCAGCGGCGCTCAACGGCTGCGAAGGCGCTAGAGAAATTCGACATATAAAATCTACCAACTTGAACTATGCTTAACTAGCAGGGGTTTAAAGAATTTTCATTCAACGACAAGGTACTTTATGGAGCAGAATCTTGATCAATAGGATCAATTCCGGACGAGTGATCCGGTTGCGAGGTCACCAAGCGGCGCTCCATTCCGATATGGGTCCACCGGAACGCACGCCACAGTTGGCGCTGGTCGCGGATCTGCAAAGCAACGAATTGAATGGCATGTTCGTTCTATCCCGACTGGCGGCGTTCCTGCGGAGCATCGAAGCCGGCGAGCGACGAGAACTCCATCTGCGTGAACGGGTGGTGATCATTCCCAATGTTGACGCGCTACGGAGCCTATCGGACCATGCCTGGCATGCCGACCCAGATGGCTGTCCCACCACGGAATCCGTGCATGACCAGGTCATGGCCATCACGCAAGCCGCTTATTATCGGATCAATGTGCGCGCCGCCCATAGCGATCTTGAGGAAATGCCACAGGTATGGCTATACGCGCCGAACGATGATGAACGCGCAAGCGCCTGTTTGTTCGGGCTGCCTGCAGTCATTGAACAACCCGCAGACTCGGATGAAGCGGGCGAACTCGCACGAGCCTGGCGGCCACATCGAGGTGAGAACTTCATCATCCACGCCGGACAGTCCGGTAACCTGCAAACCGGACATTGCGAAATTCTGTTTCGCGCGCTCGTGGCGTTCCTCAGTCGCACCGGCGTTGTTGGCGGCCTGCAACTGGTCGAAGGCGAAGAAGATTTGCATTACTTCAACCGGCGACAGGCGTGTGATCTGCGGGCGGAAAGATCCGGTATCTTTGCGTCGCGGCTGGAAGTGGGGCGCTGGGTGCGCGCGGGCGAAGAACTCGGTCAAATCC
This sequence comes from Candidatus Competibacteraceae bacterium, assembly GCA_020444985.1. GTDB lineage: Bacteria > Pseudomonadota > Gammaproteobacteria > Competibacterales > Competibacteraceae > UBA2383. The sequence continues at coordinate 10,381 of JAGRHK010000005.1, read as the reverse complement.
ATGATGGTATTTCCGGCAGCATCCTGGCGCGTGTGACGGCGCCGGTCGCGGGTCTTCTGGCCGGTCTTCGTCGGCAACCGCTGTTATGTATCGGTGATCCCATCGCGCGGATTCTGACCGTGGACCTGGCCTTCCGACGCAGCGCGGCGCGGCGCTGGTCTGGGAAACAACAGTATGAGCGACAAATCGGCTGAGAAGCATACGGAAGCGCGCCATTGGCTCATGGAGCGGGTGCTGGCGGAAACCCGTGAAACCGCACACCTGACGGGTTTTAGCGAACTGAGCGATCGCGTCATTAAAGCGATCGCGACAACGCCTCGGCATTGCTTTATTCCGCCCGAACAACAAGATTGGGCCTATGCCGACGCACCGCTGCCCATTGGGCGCGGCCAGACCATCTCTCAGCCGTTTATCGTCGCCTTGATGACCGAGTTGCTGGCGCCAGGCCCCGAAGATGTCGTGCTGGAGATCGGCGCCGGATCAGGCTATCAGGCGGCGATACTGGCCCATCTGGTCCAGCAGGTCTACACACTGGAGCGTATCCCCGAGTTGGCGATGATGGCGACACAACGCTTGCAGGAACTCGGTTTCGCCAATGTAACGGTGTGTGTCGGCAATGGCGTTCAGGGTTGGGAAGAACAAGCCCCCTTCGATGGCATCATCGTCACGGCGGCGGCGACGGAAACGCCGCCAGCGCTGGTGCGACAATTGAAGCCCGGCGGGCGGTTGGTCATCCCGGTCGGTCCGCCCCATCGCACCCAGGATCTGCGCGTGGTGGAGAAAGATGCCCAAGGCGTAGCGCATAGCCGGAGCGTGTTACCCGTGGTGTTCGTGCCATTGATTGACCGTGGCTGAAGTGGGCGCGGGAAGCGCGATCAACCTGTGGGCAACGACATTCCGGTTAATTTCTTGAACAGTGAAACTGCGTAAGAATCGGTCATGCCGGACACGAAATCGGTAATGGCCAGCACCCGGCGGTAGGGATCGGCGGTTGGGCAACGTCCGGGACCGGCAAACTGCTCTGGCATCAAGTAAACCAGCATACGGCTTTTCGGCGAGGCGTTCGCGCCCCGTGTGGCCAGATCGTTGACCGTGGTCACAAACGCTTCCAGCAACCCCGCGAGCACCTCAAAGCCGGCGGCTTCTACTTCGATCACGGGCCGGGAAACATAAATCTGATTTTCCCCACAATCCTTCAAGGCGCGCATGGCGGCGGCGGCGGGGATGATATCGAGCAGTTCTCCTGAAAACGCGCCAGCCAGGATGGCGTCTTCATGCGCCATGAAGCACTGATGAACCTGATCGATAATGGCGCCGATGGCCTTGGCGCGCAGATATTCGATCTTTTCCTTGGGCCGGGTGATATGCGCCATTTTGCGTTCGGCGCGATGCGCTTGGCCGGTCAGCGGCAGCAATAAATCGCGAACCTGCTCGAAAGACAGTTGTTGAAGTCGAAAAGCGTCTTCCACATCAATGATTCGATAGCAGATGTCATCCGCCGCTTCGACCAGGTAAGCAAGCGGATGGCGGCTCCAGGCGTTCGGCAACACGGGGGCGAGTCCCAGGTGACCGGCGACTTCGGCGAACAAGTCAGCGTCATCCTGATAGAAACCGAATTTTTTAAAGGCGATGCCGGCAGGAGGTTCGTCAGGCAACCATGCGGCGCACGGGTATTTGGTGAACGCGCCAAGGGTGGCGCAGGTTAATTGCATCCCGCCCACATTATCGGGACTTTGCAAGCGCGTGATGATGCGAAAGCCCTGAGCGTTGCCTTCGAAACGCAGGAAATCCTGGCGTTGCGCTTCGGTCAGCGACTCCAGCACCGCCTGGCCTGTTGCGGATGTGGTAAACCACAGGCGGATCGCGTCTTCGCCAGCATGGCCAAAAGGGGGATTGCCGATGTCGTGCGCCAAGCTGGCTGCGGCGACGATGGCGCCAAAATCCTGTGGATCAACGCTTTTCAAGGCATGTCGTTTGATAACGCTGTCGCCGACCATCGTGCCGAGCGAACGCCCGACGCTGGACACTTCCAGGCTGTGGGTCAGACGGGTGCGAACATAATCGCTCTGCGCGAGAGGAAAAACCTGGGTCTTATCCTGCAACCGGCGAAAGGCCGAGGAAAAAACAATACGGTCGAAATCGCGTTGGAAATCGGTGCGCGCTTCGTTCGCGGGATGTAGATAGGGCAACCCCGGACGAACGCGGGACAGCAGACAATTCCAGCTCATAGGCGTCTCCACAACTCGATGGCGCATGTTCATAGCCCGCGTTGATCTGTGAATAGTTCGAGCTGCGGTTCGATCCGGGCGATCTGCTCGAAATCACGATCATCATGCAGAAGGGGTAACGCATGCTCGATAGCGGTAGACGCAATCAGACAATCGATAGCGCTTCGGGGAGTCACGCCGGCCCATCGGCAACGACAATACAGTTGAGCAGCGGCTCGATGGGTTGCGACCGGGTTGCGGGGCGCAAACATCGGTAGATCAGCAAAATACTTTTGTAATGTGACAAAATGCGCCTCCGATCCAGCGCCCTGCAAAATTTCCTGAAGAATAAACGGCGTCAGGGCAACCAGGACATCCGAGTCCAGTAGCCGTTTCAAAGTCTGTACGGCGGGTCGGTTGAGGTTGCGCAGCAGGCCAATCCAGGCAGACGTATCAACGAGAACGCTGTTCATCGCGGACCGCCCGATAATCGTAGTCCGGATCAATCAGGTTCTGGCTGATCAGTTCAAGAATACGTCGCTGTTTTCGGTGCGCAACAAACTGTTGCAGCGCCAAATCCACTGCCTCCTGCTTGGTTTTGACATTGGCTAAGCGCATGACTTCATTGACGAGTTCATCATTCAATACAATATTTGTGCGCATATACACCTCTCAATGTGTATATATTAATAGAGGCTAACCAAGCGCCTCAATCGCTTCCTGAGCCTCCAGCCATTGCGTTTCCAGCGCCGCCAGTTCCTGATCGAGCTGGCCCTTGCGCAACAGCCATTCCTTGAGCCGGTTTTTGTTGGCCTCGTCATAACTGGCTGGATCAGCAAGCGTGGCGTCCAGCGCGTTCTGTTCCCGGTGCAACAGGTCCATGCGTTGTTCAAGTGTGCGAATTTGCCGATCCAGCGGCTTGCGTTTAATCGCCAATTGCTGGCGACGCTCTGCATCCTGGCGTTTCTGCTCGCGACGATCTACCGCGCTATTCCCGGCGCTGGCGCTGCTCGAAGTCGCATCGCGGACCGCGCGCTGTTGGGCATTCAACCAGTCCCGATAGTCGTCCAGATCGCCGTTGAAGGATTGCGCTCCGCCATGCGCAACCAGCAGGAATTCATCGGTCACCGTGCGCAGCAGATGGCGGTCATGCGAAACCACGATCAGCGCGCCCTGATAATCCTGCAAAGCCAGCGTCAGGGCATGGCGCATCTCCAGATCAAGGTGATTGGTCGGCTCGTCCAGCAACAGGAGATTGGGCCGTTGCCAGATCAGCAGAGCCAGCGCCAAACGGGCTTTTTCACCGCCGGAAAAGGGCGCTACCGAATCCAGCGCCCGGTCGCCGGCAAAGCCAAAGCCGCCGAGGAAATTGCGCAAGTCCTGATCGCTGGTCCGCTCGTCCCGTTGCTGCAAGTGCCGCAGAGGACTCCAGTCTGGACGCAATTGCTCCAATTGATGCTGGGCAAAGTAACCAATGGCCAGCCCTTGACCGCTTTCCATCCGTCCAGCCAGTGGGGCCAGCACGCCAGCCAGCAGTTTAATCAAGGTGGACTTGCCCGCGCCGTTATGGCCGAGCAACCCGATCCGCGCGCCAGAACCAATCGTCAGATTAACCCGCTCCAGCACCATCCGCCCGTCGTAACCTGCCGCCACATTTTCAACCGTCAATAAGGGATTCGGCAAGCGTTCCGGCGGCGCGAATTGGAATTGAAAAGGCGAATCGACATGCGCAGCCGCAATGCGCTCCATGCGTTCCAACGCCTTCATGCGGCTTTGCGCCTGCCGCGCTTTGGTCGCTTTGGCGCGGAAGCGGGTGATGAAACTTTCCAGATGGGCGATTTCTCGCTGCTGCTTCTCATACGCCGCCTGTTGCAGCGCCAGCCGGGCCGCGCGCTGTTCCTCGAAATCTGCGTAGTTGCCCGGATACAGAGTGACGCGCTGTTGATCGATATGGACCAGGTGATCAACGACGTTGTCGAGCACATCGCGGTCATGGGAGATGAGCAACAGCGTACCGGGGTAGGCGCGCAACCATTGCTCCAGCCAGAGCACCGCATCCAGGTCAAGATGATTCGTCGGCTCGTCCAGCAACAATAAATCGGAGCGGCACATCAGCGCCCGCGCCAGGTTCAACCGCACGCGCCAGCCGCCGGAAAATTCCGCAACCGGACGTTCCAGTCGTTCGGCGGCAAAACCTAAACCTGCCATCAGCTTGCCCGCGCGGGCGCGGGCGCTATAACCGTCAATCGCATCAAAACGGGCGTGCAACTCGGCTTGGCGCGTTCCATCGTGCGCCGCTTCAGCGACCTGGAGATCCTGTTCAATCTGGCGCAGCTCCGCATCGCCGTCCAGCACATACTCCAGCGCCGGCGTGGGCAATGCCGGCGTTTCCTGGGCGACATGGGCAATCGTCCAGCGGGCTGGCCGATCCAGATCGCCAGCGTCGGCATGAATCTCGTCACGCAACAGGGCAAACAGGCTGGATTTACCACAGCCGTTCGCACCGGCCACGCCGACCTTCCAGCCGGGATGGACCGTCAACGAGACGTTATCGAACAGCGGCTTGCCGCCGCGTTGCAGAGAGAGTTGGCGAAGAGTGAGCATGGGCGGCAAGTTTAGCAAGTTACCGACCATCGATCACTGTGGATTCAATTCCCGTCGGAACTCGCTACAATCATTTTCCGAATCCTCTTTCCTCACTGCGTCCCACTGCGTCCCACATCCCATGACCGATCAGGAACTTCTGCGCTACAGCCGGCAAATTTTACTACCCGAGTTCGACATGGCCGGTCAGGAACGCCTGCGTGATTCTCATGCGCTGATCATCGGTCTGGGCGGCCTGGGGTCGCCCGTCGCCATGTATCTGGCCGCCGCCGGCGTGGGCCGCTTGACTCTCGTCGATTTCGATACGGTTGATTTGTCCAACTTGCAGCGGCAGATCATCCACCGCACAACGGACATCGGTCGCTCCAAGGTTGCATCCGCGCGTGATGGCCTGTTGGCGCTTAATCCACTCATCAAGGTCGAAACCATCGCGTGGGCGCTGGCTGAAAAAGAATGGCTGGAACAGGTGCAGGGGGCGGATGTGGTCGTCGATGCCTCCGATAATCGGCCAACCCGATTGGCTATTAACGCCGCTTGCGTCCAGGCCGGAACGCCCCTGGTGATTGGCGCCGCGATCCGGTTGGAGGGGCAGGTGCTGGTCTGGCGACCGGGTGGAGAAAACGCTTGCTATCATTGCCTGTATCGGGACGCCGCTTTGGAACCGGAAACTTGCGCCCAAACCGGCATTCTCGCCCCGATTGTCGGCATTATCGGCAGCATCCAGGCGACTGAGGCCATCAAGGTCTTGACACAACTTGGCGAACCGCTTGAAGGTCGCCTGCTCGTGCTGGACGCCCTGCGCATGGAGTGGCGCATCATCAACGTGCGGCGCTGGCCAGAGTGCCCAACATGTGGCTGCCGATAATCAGTGGCTTTTTTTTAAAGGAAACGGCGCTGATGGCGGCCGCTGCCAACACGTTGCATTTGACTTGTCTGGAGCACGCGCAAAACCAGCGAAGATTGGCGCGACTTGGTGACAGAGCGCTCGGCATGACATCCGCGACCAGGATCGCTATGCTTGCGCATCATGAAAGCAACTCCGACTTCCTGTTGGCGACGCCGTCGGCGCTACGGGCGTTTGGCCTTCGATGTGCTGGCCTTTCTGGCCGTTTTGCTGGGATTGGGTTGGCTCATCGTTGCAGGCGCAGGCGCTCTACACTACAACTGGCAATGGTATCGGATTCCGCAATACCTCTATCGTATTGAAGACGGTGTATTTTACCCTGGCCCCCTCTTGTACGGGCTGGGCGTGACGCTGGAATTAACCGGTTGGAGTTTGCTGCTGACCCTGATTTTCGGCCTGGCGGCGACGCTACTACAACGCGCTTCCTCCTGGGCGGCCCACGCCGTAGCGCGCGTCTATATTGAAATCGTGCGCAACACGCCTTTGTTAGTGCAGCTTTATCTGGTTTATTTTGTCCTGGCGCCCATTCTGGACCTGGATCGTTTGGTCGCGGCGGTGCTGGCTCTGGCGATTTTCGAGGGGGCCTTCGCTGCAGAAATCTTCCGCGCCGGCATCGAGGCGATTCCCAAGGGGCAGTGGGAAGCGGCCCGTTCGCTCGGTTTATCGTCGTTGGCCGTTTACCGCCTGATCATTTTGCCCCAGGCCATCCGGCTGGTGCTACCGCCGCTGACCGGTCTGGCTGTGTCGCTGATCAAGCATTCCGCCCTGGTCAGCGTGATCGCCGTGGCGGATTTGACCACTGAGGGGCGTAATCTGATCGCCGACACGTTCATGACCTTCGAACTTTGGTTCACGGTCGCCGCGCTGTACCTGGCGCTAACCGTCAGCCTGTCCTTAGTGGTGAGCGTGCTGGAGCGCCGCCTGCCGGTGCATGGCGCCGGACACTGAAATGCCGCCGCGCAAACTGCGTTTTGGTCGATGGGATGCGCTCATTCTGGCAATCGTGTTTGGACTGATCGGCTACATTTTTTATCGAGCGCAATTCCATTTCCATTACAACTGGAATTGGCAGCTCATTCCCGGCTATTTCGCGCGTCATGACCCCGAATCCGGAGATTGGGCGCTCAATCTACTCGGCCAGGGATTTCTGGCGACCGTGCGGCTCGCGATCTGGGGCGGATTGCTGGCGGCGCTGATTGGCGGAATGTCAGGGGTCTGTCGCGTGGCCAACAGCCTGTTTTTACGGCTGCTCAGCCTGACGTATGTCGGATTGATCCGCAATATTCCCCCCCTCGTGTTCATCTTCATTTTCTATTTTTTCATCAGCGGCCAACTGATGCCGTTGCTGAATATGGAAGACTGGATTAACCATGCCGATACGGAAACGCTGAAAGTGCTGGCGATCCTGTTCGGTCCGCCGACCTTGCTGCCTAACTTTCTGTCCGGGTTGGTCTGCTTGGCGCTATTCGAGGGCGCTTATGTTGCAGAGATCGTTCGCGCCGGCATTGAAGCCGTGCCCAAAGGACAGTGGGAAGCGGCCAAGGCGCTGGGGATGCATTCCAGTCAGGCAATGGTCCAAATCATATTGCCTCAGGCGCTGACCAAAATGGCGCCGCCGCTGGCCGGCCAGTTCATTTCACTGATCAAAGATTCATCGTTAATTTCATTAATTTCTATTCAGGAGCTGACCTTTTCGGGTACTGAACTGGCGGTGTCTTCCGGACGGGTCTTCGAAGTATGGCTAACCGTGGCCGCATTATATTTTCTATTATGTTTTGGACTGGCGCGGCTGTTTGGCAGGGTGGAACGACGTTTCAATCAGCGCCGTTAGTGATTTATTCGCAAAAGTGCGCGGCTGCGCTTTTTATCAGGGTCTTTTACGGACGACCCGCGCCGGCAGAGACGTTCCTGGAGTCTATTTTGTCGGAGTCTCGAACATAATGGCGATCTTCCGATTATAAGCTATCCTTTATCCACTTTAATAAACAGGTTAGGATTATGACAACCCCTGATCAGCGCAAGCTTAAACGTCACCGTTTGATCTACTACTTGACTATTTTTGATGCCAGCAATGAAAAGGAAATCGGCCATCTGGTCGATATTACTCTGGAAGGAGCAGGAATTCTTAGCGAAACGCCGATCCCTGTCGGTGTGCAAATCAATCTTCGCATCATGTTGCCGGCCACTTTCCCTGATATTGATTATTTTGAAATTCAAGCGAAAAGTGTAAGAAACAGTTGTGATGTAAATACCAGTTATTACAATATTGGTTTTTTCTTCGTCAATACCAGCCCTGATAATCATCGGATTATTGAATATTTAATCAGCGAGTATCAGCTCTAGTCTTTATTTTTAAACTAAAGATCAAAATTTATTATTGAGCCATCTCTGATTTCGAGCTGAAATGACTCTCCCTGTCCCCTGCGGGACAGGGAGGCGATAACGCAGCTTCAGTTTACAGACAGAGCGACTTGCCCTTGGAACCCAAGTCGGCAAAAGCTTCGTCCAGACGGGCAACCATATTCAGTTCGGCCGCGCGCAGATACTTGCGCGGATCGTAGAACTTCTTGTACGGCTTGTCGGTTTCCGGATCGACCTGATACAGGAACGCCTTGGGATTCTCGGTGACGAATTTGCCAATCGCTTCCGAGTAGGCGAATTGCAAGTCCGTATCGATATTCATCTTGAACACCCCGTAGCCGACGGCTTCGGTGATCTTCTCCTTCTCTGAGCCGGAACCGCCGTGGAACACCAGATTCAGCGGTTTTGCGCCGGTCTTGCGCTCCTTTTCAATCAGCTCCTGGGAATTCTTGAGGATCTCGGGACGCAGCTGGACATTGCCGGGCTTGTAAACGCCATGTACGTTGCCGAAAGACGCGGCGACCGAGAAATGGCCGATCGGCGCCAACCGCTCGTAGGCTTGTAATACATCTTCTGGCTGCGTGTACAGATGCGAGTTGTCGGCGCTTGCATCGTGTTCGCCATGACCAATACCGTCTTCCTCACCACCAGTGACGCCCAGCTCGATTTCCAGGCTCATGTTCAACGGGGCCATGCGGCTCAGAATCCGCGCACACTCGCTCAGGTTGAATTCCATCGGCTCTTCGGAAAGATCCAGCATGTGTGAACTGAACAGGGGCTTGCCATGCTGTTTGAAATACGCCTCGCCATGATCCAGCAATGCCTCGACCCAGGGAATCAGGCCTTTGTTGGCGTGATCGGTGTGCAACACCACGCAGACGCCATAATGCTCGGCCAACAGGTGAACATGCATCGCCGCCGCCACCGCGCCCAGCACCTTGGCCTCGAAGCTATCTTTCATGCCTTGTCCGGCGTAGAACTGGGCGCCGCCATTGGAAAGCTGAACAATGACATCGGCCTGGTTCTTGGCCGCCGCTTCCAGCACGGCGTTGACGGTGCTGCTGCTGGAGACGTTCACTGCCGGAAGGGCATAACCGCCTTCTTTGGCCGCGTTGACCAGGGTCAGATAGTCCTTGCCAGAAACCACGCCGGGTTTGAGTTGTGCCATGAGAGAATCCTCTTAAGGTTAGGTTCTAGGATGTGAGTGAAATCGCTTGACGAAGAATAATCGTCATCCCGGTTCAGGGCGCTGAATGACGACCTCGGAATTCAGTATAGCCGTTGCATCGTCATCGTAATAGCCATGTTCTCGCAGTTGGCGAGAGCTGTCTTAAAAACTTTCCTTGGAAATGCGCTTTACCGGGTCGCAATGAACGCCAACAAGGCAACAAGGAGGATGCCCACGCCTATCAGTCCGCCCATCAGCATTCTGTTGAGTCGAGCAGCAGCCGGGAGCTGCAACGCGAGCTTTTCCAGAGTCGGGCGCATCTCTTCCAAAGTGTATGCCTGTGCCTGAAGCTGTTGCTCGCTTTCTGCAAGACGTTGCCCATGATCATCCAGAACTTGCGCGATCTCCAGATTCTCCAACGTCTCCAACCGCTCATGCAGGGTCACGATTTGATGATGCAATTCGCGAAGCACCGGGTCGAACTTGGCAAACTGCGTCGCTTGCGCATCCAGCCATTTTTCCAAAGCCGCCAGCCGTTCCCGGTCGGTGCGCAGGGCTTCAGCGCTGCGCGTGCGCTCTTCGCTGAGTTGCTGCTCAAACGCGCCAACCCGTTCGTTCAACCGGGTCAGGGTCGCGAGCGCGGTTTCCCGCTGGGATTGTTCCTGTTTATGCAGGCTGGTCAGCGTATCAATATGTTGATTCATTTCCTGGGTGTGCTTCCGGGAACGTTCTGTCAGCGCCGCCAGATCGCGCGTATGCGCATCGAGTTGTTCCCGATATTTTGCAGACTGGGTCCTGAGGGTTTTTTCGATATCCGTGCTGGTTTGTCGGGCGCCATGCAATTCTTGCTGGAGCGTGCCGAGGGTTTTCGCAGTTTCATCCACCTGCTGCCCACACGCCACGCTGGTCTCGCGCAGGACGTTTATATTGTCCTGGGTTTCCCGAATCTCCTGGCGAATAGCGGATATGGCCGTAGCGAGTTCATCGTTGCGCTGGTCACCGGCATGGCTGGCTTCGCGCAAGGCCGCCAAACCGTCTTGCGCGCTTTGCATCTCTTGGCGAATCGTGTCCATTGACGCAGCGAGTTGGTCGGACTGCTGGCTATAGGTCTGATGCGCCTTACGCAAAAAAGTCAGA
>JAGRHK010000059.1 GCA_020444985.1 Candidatus Competibacteraceae bacterium | reverse complement strand
CCTCGGCGGTCGTCGTACCTGGCCGCGCTCCAGCATCGACCTCCGCCCGTTTGACCCACTCCAGCAAGGTCTGTGGCACGCAACCGATCTTGGGGGCTATCGACTCGATGGCTGCCCACAGAGATGAGTACTCGCCGCGATGCTCCTGCACCAGGCGCACCGCGCGCTCACGGACCTCAGGTGAAAACTTGTTCGACTTGTTCATGGCTTCATTCTCTCAAGAGTTGAAGCCTCCTCAAAACCCGGGGCGGTTCATAGTACAAAGGTTTTATTACCTGTCCATGTTGGAGTAAATGTCCAACGCAGCCTTTCTCCTGTTTGCAGGGCGCTTGTTGGGCTAGGAAAATTAAAACTGAAGCTCAACCATCCACCTGCATTTGGCAAATTGGTTTCTGAATAACTTGTAATGTTGGTCGGTGAACCAACGCTTGGAATCCGATCTACTGATACGGATAAATCAGTGCCGCCCGCACCGGGATCATAATAAATTCCTACTGACAATTGTCTTCCATCCAGTATTACAGGATCGGTTGTAGGCGTGCTAGTGAATATAATGCTCGTTCCGCTCGTACTCGTCGTAAAAGTAGCGCCCGTTGCTCCGGTTGGTTTGATGCTATCAGCGGTTAAGTCGCTATGAAAATAATACAGTGCGCTACATGTCTGTCCTGTGACCCCGACTTCGTTCGTCGCGCTGACTCCAGTACTATCGGTGGAATGCGTGATTGTGGCGCTATTCGTCGCCGGATTCGCCCAAACAAACGGATCGGTTGCCATAGCGGTAACGGTTACCGACCCGCTTCCTCCAGCACTGACGCTACCGATATTCCAAGTCACCTTGCCGGCATTAGTGACGTTATAGTCGCAGGTACCGCCTGAACAAGCAGAATAAGTAAAACCATCCGGTAGCGTATCGGTAATTGTGACGCCAGTGGCTGCGCCTGTCCCGTAGTTCGCGTATGCGATCGTCCATGTTGTTGAGCCGCCGGGCGCGACCTGAACGAGATTACTGGTTTTGGTTAACGTAAATGCGGGTGCAGCCGGCGCCGGGACATTTACCGCGATTGTGCTGCTGGCCGTTGTGTCGACCGGACTATTATCCGGCGCCGTCACCGTCAGCGTCGCGCTGTTCGTCAACGATGGCATGCTGTAGCTATTATCGACTGTGACGGTTAAAGTCACGTTCCCCGTAGCGCCCGCCGCCAGATCGCCTAGCGTCCAAGTGACCGTCCCACTCGTATTTGAACAACCCGTTCCTCCCGAACATCCCACATACGTCACGCCGGCAGGCAGAACATCTTGAATTTCGGCATTCGTGACTGCCACGACCGAATCATTGGAATAATGCAGAATATAAGTGAGCGGGGTCGCGCCATCGGGCTCAATAAGGTAGGTATCTGGCGTTTTACTCAGAGAAATCCGCGCCGAATCCACTTGTACTGCGGCTGGCTCGCTGGTGATTTCTCCAAAGCTGGTCGCCGCTGTCGCCGTATTCGTGTAATTGCCGGCGATATTGGGAGCAGTGGCTTTGAAAGTCAGCGCTAGCGTAGCGTTATTAACAACCGTGACGCCACTAAAAGCCCAACTGATGGTTCCCGTTGTTGTTGCTGGATTCGTAGTGGACCCGGAAATATCGCTGCCGTTATTGGTGACGCTATCCGTGGACTGATAAACAAAACCGCTGGGCAATACATCGCTGATCTGGTCAACGGTAATAGCGTTCCCGGTGGTATTGTTAATCGTCACCGTGAAAGTGACAGCATCACCCGTCGTCACATTACTGGGGGTTACCGTTTTACTAATCGTCGGCGCAACGCCACAGGCATTGATGGCGGTGCCAATCAGTGCGGTTTGCAAGCCGGTGACATCCGGATTGCCGTACCAGTCTTCGCCCGCGCCCGGCGTCATGGTCGGCGAGTGGGCGGGAAACGCTATATCCTGACCGCTAATCCAGCCGATGGATGCGCCTTGAACCCATTGCTTAGCGACACCATCCCAGCTCCAGTCATTGGTGTAGATCTGTGCCTGGGTGGCCGAGGCGGTGCTGCCGGGCAGATAAGAGAAGGTGCGGTTATTCACCGGCGCATCGGGTACGCTATCATCGTGCAGCGTCTTGTTGTCCAGCGCCTGAACGCCAATCAGATACTTGCCCTTGAGCAGACTGGTCGTGTCCCAGGTCGTGGTCCAGGTATTCAGGGTGGCGTTGCGCACAGGCGTGGGCGTGGTGGCTTCCGTCCAGACGCTGCCAGTGTCCCCAGCGGTCGTTCCATCCCCATCTTTGTCGTACCAGTAATAGAATTTGACTTCCTGAATGGAGGGTTCAACAACGCCATTATTGACATACAACGTGTCCTGCACTTTCGTGGTCAGGGTGTAACTACCGGCGCAGGTGTTGGGCGCGGTCGCGGTAACGCTGGAAACAATGGGCTGGCTGTAAGGTTCTTCCTTGTTGAAGGAGAGGTAATCGCCGAAAGGAGCCGGTTGGTTTGAATCGGCAGTCCACGTTTTGTCAAGCGCACAATCTTTCTGGAGCGGATTTTCCAGGCTGTTCGCGGTGCAGAACAGCATGGAAAGCGGGGTGTCGCGGGTCAGCTTGGGACCGTCGAAACTGGGGTTGGGACCTGTACTGGACGCATTCAGCATCCGTACCGGAATCTGGTAATCGACAAAATACTCGGTGCAAGCTGCGGTGGACACTTGTCTGGCGCGCGTTGTCCCATAGTCCCAAGTGTTGGTTGTGGAACCCGCCGGCCAAGTCGTGTCTGGCGTCAGGCTATTATGAAAATTAAGAATCCTGCTACCTGAGGTAAAAGCGGTCGGGTTATGCGCGATCAGTTTGATATTGGGGTCATTGAAATAGTCGACGGACTGGTTAGGAATATCGCCCCAGATACCCGCGATCATATCGATGGGCGTTGCCGGCGCGCCGGAAGCGCCGTTCAGATGCGCGGCAATATCGCGGTAGCCATCGCCATCCAAGTCGAAAAATACGGTCCACAGCGCGGAACGCCAAGGATCGGTCGCGCTGAAATTGCCTGCTGAGGGACCAGTGGCGTAAGTATTCGCGATCTGCTCCACCCGCCAGCGGAACATGAGGACGTCTTTAGTTTCATCCGCAGGATCCTTATAAAGAGAGTAATAAATACTGGGCAGGGTTGTGTCGTTGCAGGACGAGGAAATATTGACATAGTTCTGTGGAGCTGTGCCGCCATTCGAGGGATCCTGGGTGCGAGGATCGTCAATATCGTTCTGAAAACGGGTATAGGGCTTCCAATCGCCGCAGGTCACGCCGCAGTTCTGTGGGTCACTCGGTTCCGTTGGCCAGGCAACCGGAGCAAAGTGAATGGGGCCACTGGCTTCGTTGACCGCGCCGGTTCCCCAATCAGGAGGGAAGGGATCAGCGTGGCTCTGGAACGCCATGAGGGTCAACAGAAAGAAGGCGAGGAACAAACGGAGAATGGGCTGATTTTTCATTAGAATAACTTATTAGCGTAGCCGTGTGAAAAGCATTTAATACTATATATTAACCTTTTTTCACCGAACGCCCATATAAAAAATATTTTAGTTTTGTTTATATTATGTGACAAAGCAAGTGCGGTGCGTAAAAATTAAAGTTATAAGCAAATAAATTTTTATTCCTTTTTTATTTTTAATTTTCCTTTAGACTGGCCATGAAAACCGAGCAAAATACTCAGGTATTTCCTGCTCTCCATTGATAACCTGGACAGGACCGATCCCCATGCAGGCCAGCGACAAATACACCGTGGAAACGATTACGGAAATCCAGACTTGGGCATCCAATCTGTTTTCTTTCAAAACCACCCGCAGCCAGTCCTATCGTTTTATCGCCGGTCAGTTCGCCCGGTTGGGCGTTGTGGACGACAACGGTGAATTGGTGTGGCGGGCGTATTCGATTTGCTCAGCGCCTTATGATGAATTTCTGGAGTTCTACTCCATTGTTGTGCCAGACGGCGCGTTCACCTCGCGTTTGTCACAACTCAAGATCGGCGATTCGGTGCGGGTCGAGAAAAGAAACTATGGCTATCTGACCACCGACCGGTTTGAGTGCGGCCAGGATCTCTGGTTATTATCCACGGGCACCGGCCTGGCGCCGTTCCTGTCGATCCTTCAGGAGTTCGATACCTGGGAGCGTTACGAAAATATCGTGCTGGTCCACAGCGTGCGTTATCGGCATGAACTGGCCTACCAGGAATTCATCGATTCGTTCCAGAAAAACGAGTTATTCACCGAGTACGCGCACAAACTAAAATACGTGCCGGTCGTGACCCGTGAACCGATTGAGCGGTCCGCGCTTAATGACCGCATCACGAGCTTGCTGGCCAATGGCGAATTGGAAGCGCATGTTGGCTTGCCGATTGATCAGGAACGGTCGCGGATCATGATTTGCGGCAACCCGGATATGGTGCAGGAAACCCGGCAACTTCTGCTTGATCGCGGTTTGACCCTGAGTCTGCGCGGTAAGCCGGGTAATATGGCGGTGGAGAATTACTGGTAGAAGTTTCCAAATCCGGGAAAATCCTGGATTTCGGCCTGACCGCTTGCATCCAGGTTACCGCGTTTTAGTCCGATTTCTGCGTCGGCGCTGGCGCCAGATAGCGCTCAAACTCTGGCGTATAGCGTTCCTGGAACCCTCCTTTGGGGTCAACCGTGATGAAAAAGGCCGCCAAGCGATGATCGGTGGCCAATTGAAAGCCGAATTCCGCGCCAGCGGCCATCAGTGCGGTGGCGGTCGCGTCGGCGATCATGGAGCGGTCGGTCACCACGGTCACGGACGCCAGGGTTTGCGGCACAGGCCGCCCGGTGCGCGGGTTGATGATATGCGAGTAGCGCTGGCCGTCTTGCTCGAAAAAATTACGATAGTCGCCCGAGGTTGAAACGCTGTGATCGCCCAGTTGAATCAGCCGTTCTACTGCGCGTTGGCCGGCGACCGGCTTTTCAATGGCAATCGTCCAGGGTTGACCCTGGCCATTATGGCCCTGCGCGCGAATCTCGCCGGCAATGGAGACCAGGTAGTTGCCAATGCCCGCCGCCTCGACCAGCGCCGCCAACTGATCGACGCCGTAACCCTTGGCGATCGCGGAAAGGTCCACATAGAGGTCGGGACGCTCCTTCTTGAGCGCTGGCGGTTGCTCGCGAATGCTGAGTTGCCAGTAACCGACCCGTTCCTGCGCTTGAGCAATCTCTGCGTCGCTAGGAACCTGGTCGCGGCGTGGCGCCGGGCCGAAGCCCCAGAGATTGACCAGCGGCCCGACGGTGATGTCGAAGGCCTCGCTGCTCAATGCGCTGATCCGCAGCCCTTCGGCAACGATCTGTTGCAGCTCGGGCGAAACCGCGATCCAGTCGGTACTGGAATTCCGGTTGAAGCGGGAAAGCTCGGAATCCGGGTCGTAAGTGGACAGGGTTTTGTTGATGCGCGCCAGCAACGCCTCAACCTGGCTCTGAAAGTCGGCAGGTACGGTCTGATTGGGCGCGGGAACCAGCTTGAGGTCATAGCTCGTCCCCATGGTCGCGCCGGTGAAGCGCACGGTCAGGTCAGATGGCGTTGGCTTGCAAGCAGCGAAGGTTAGAACCGCCAGCAGTAGCGCTGTGGAATAGAAGGCAATGGAACGTCTTTTCATTATTAAGAACTCCCCTCGCCCGTTTACGGGAGAGGGGTTGCGAGAGAGGGAGAGGGACATTAACCCGAGGAGGCGGCTTCCATCGCCGCGATGGCATCCGCCATGCCGACCACGCGGCGAGCGCTTTCGACGTGGAGGTTCTCGACCAGTCGCCCATTGACCACGACCACCCCTTCGCCGCGTGCAGCGGCAGCGGCATGCGCCTCGATAATTTGCCGGGACCAGGCAACATCCTCCGGTTTAGGCGTGAAGACCTGGTTGCAGGGACCGACCTGTTTGGGGTGAATGAGCGTTTTACCGTCGAAGCCGAATTCGCTGCCCTGCCGGCAAGCGAATTCAAAGCCGGGTTCATCATTCAAATCAAGATAGACCCCGTCGAGAATGCCGAGTCCTGCGGCGCGGGCGGCTAACAGGCACAAACCCAGCGAAGTGACAAACGGTAGCCGTTCGTGCGTATGAGCGCAGTCCAATTCCTTGGCCAAGTCGGACGTGCCCATCACCAGGCATTCCATACGAGGCGATGCTTTGGCGATCGACTGGGATTCGAGAATGCTGCGCGGCGTTTCCATCATCGCCCAGATCATCATTTGATCCGGAGCGTTGTTGGCTTTCATGATCGCCTCCATATGGTGGATCGCATCCGCGCTTTCCACCTTGGGCAGCAACAAGGCGTCAGCGCCGGATTTCGCGGCCATGGCGATGTCTTCATAACCCCAGCGCGTCGATAGCGCATTGACGCGGACGATGATCTCGCGCATGCCAAAACCACCGGCGGCGACGGCTTCACAGACCTGCTTGCGGGCCAGCTCCTTGGCGTCAGGCGCAACGGCGTCTTCAAGATCGAGGATCAGGCCATCGGCGGGCAGGGTGCGGGCTTTTTCCAGAGCGCGAGCATTGGAGCCGGGCATGTACAACACACTGCGGCGAGGGCGTGCAGATTTAGGCATGGCAGGATTCTCCTGTTTATGGCTTGTGTGGTAGGGAGTTTTGCCTTTTGAAGCTGACTAGGTTAGCGCAGTCGACGCGGGGCGGAAAGTCAGCGCAGCATAATGGAGTAAAGAGCGGTGGGTTTTCAAAAAAAAATATTTGTTGTATGAAGACGGCATCCTTTCCTCTTGCACATCATTCGGTCGTTGAAGTCGTTGAAACAGATGCGCGGCGACCGGGTCGCAAGGTTTTGTAACGCTTGTTTTGGAGTGAATCCATGGTTCCTGAAGTCAAAACCATCTTGTACACCACAGCGCTGGGCAGCCATACTCGACCGGTATTTCGCTTTACCGTTGGACTGGCCAAGCAATTGAACGCCCGCATCATCTTACTGCATGTCGTGGAGCCGTTGAGTAATTCGGTGCGATTTTTGATCGATTCCTACTTGCAACCGGAGACTGCTGAGCAGCTCCACCACGCCTCCAGCCAGGATATTTTACGAAAGATTCATAAACGCATGGAGGTGTTTTGTGAGGAAGAATTGGGCGCTACGCTGGAGCAAACCGAAGTTATTTCAGAAGTTCGCGTTGTCAGCGGTTTGTCTTGCGAGGTCATCTTGTGCGAAGCGGATCGCCATAATGCGGACTTGATCGTGATGGGGACTCATACCGGCTCGGGTATGCAAAACGAGCTGCTCGGATCGACAGCCCGCCGGGTTACTCATTTGTCGAAACGTCCGGTATTGATCGTGCCGGTCAATGACAGTACGGCGCAGGAATGGGCCAAGCCGCTGATTTGAGCATCAGGGATCAGGGAGGATGTAGCGAGAAGAGAATCGTTTGGTTTTGTTCGCGACTCGCTACCTCGCTACTTAGTGGCGCAACCCATCCAGATATTTGTCCGCATCCAGGGCCGCCATGCACCCGCTGCCGGCGGAGGTGATCGCCTGTCGATAGACATGGTCGGCGACATCGCCGGCGGCAAAGACGCCTGGAACGCTGGTTGCGGTTGCGCCGCCTTCGCTGCCGGTTTTGATCAGGATATAGCCATTACGCATTTCCAGTTGACCGGCGAACAAATCGGTATTCGGCTTATGGCCGATGGCGATAAACAATCCAGTCAGTGGAATATCTTTCTTAGCATCGGTTTGGACATTGCGCACCCGAATGCCGGTTACGCCGCTGTCGTCGCCCAACACTTCATCCAGGGTGGAGTCCAGCTCCAGGCGCACCTTGCCGCTCTCCACTTTCTCCATCAGCTTGTCGACCATGATCTTCTCGGCGCGGAACTGCTGACGACGATGGATCAGGGTTACTTCGCTGGCGATGTTCGCCAAATAAAGCGCTTCTTCAACCGCCGTGTTGCCGCCGCCCACCACTGCGACTTTCTGATTGCGGTAGAAGAAACCGTCGCAGGTGGCGCAACCGGACACGCCTTTGCCCATGAACGTTTGTTCGGATGGCAGGCCCAGATACTGCGCGCTGGCGCCTGTGGCAATGATGAGCGCATCAC
>JAGRHK010000599.1 GCA_020444985.1 Candidatus Competibacteraceae bacterium | reverse complement strand
ACCGCTGGTAGCGTTCCACGGTCGGCAGCAGGCGCTGGTCCAGCAACTCCAGGGCATCTTCACGCCAGACAACGGCGCGCACGGCGTCATAAGCATACGGCATGACAAACTCCGATCCGGTCAATGGTCATGGGGGACATGCAAAAATATTAAAGGGGCGCTCAAGTCGCGCACAGGTCATACACAGGGGCTGTTGCTATTTTACGACAGGCTTGGTTTTCCCCAGCTTATCGCAAAAAATCTCTTGCCTATAGACCAAGATAGCGCGCAAAATTAGGCCATTTATTGTTGGCACAACATTTTTTGCAATTCTGACACAACGTTGTATCATTACACACCATGGCCGGCCGGTTTGCCGCGCAACGGTTGCCGCTCGGGTATACTGGTCAGCGGAAGATTACGGTTTGAACGAATCCGGTCCCCGCGACCTGAAAGCCAAACGTACCGTGCACAGAATTTTTCATGCCTGCTTGGGAGAGTATATCGATGAAAGTGAAACTGCATAAGCTTAGCTTGGGCTTGGCTGCCTCGATGGTGTTGTTCACCGCGCTGCCCGCACATGCCCAGATCAACAAATATGGCTGCATCTACGCCGTCGACCCCTAT
>JAGRHK010000598.1 GCA_020444985.1 Candidatus Competibacteraceae bacterium | reverse complement strand
TCCGGGGCGGTCGCCTGGATTTTGAGCCGCTATCTGCTGAGCGCCGATCGCAAGCTGCGTTCACGGCTGCTCGATCTGCTGGACGCCCAGACCCTGGCCGAACAGCGGGACATCTACCAGCAGATCGAGTCGGTGCTGTGGGGCCGCTTCACCTCCTGGCTGGTCAAGCAACCGATGACCATGGCCATGTTGGGGGTACCCCGGCCGCAGATCCGATTGATCAACACCCAGTATCCCGGTGGGATGGTGGGCTACGTCAGCGCCAAGCTGCGGCATGTGCTCACCGAGGTGCTGATCCAAGACAACTACTTCTGGCGGGTCTATCTGACCGGCTCCTACACCCCGGATTGTTGCCCGAATTACCTCAAGCCGGAAAACTTCGAACAGTTGCACGCCAACGTCGGCCGGGTGCGCACCCACAACGCCACCGTCAGCCATTTTCTCAAGGAACATCCCGGTGCCTACAGTCATTTCGTGCTGCTGGATCACCAGGACTGGCTGGCCTGGCATAAGCCCGATGCGTTGCGCGAGGAGTGGGAGCTGATTCTGGCCAACAGCCGGCCCGGCAGCAAAATCATGCTGCGTTCGGCCAGCCCGGAATTGAATT
>JAGRHK010000597.1 GCA_020444985.1 Candidatus Competibacteraceae bacterium | reverse complement strand
GTTGGCCCGTTTGCGCTCGCCGCTGCTCATATTGCGAATGGGGCGATGGCGGCGCGGGTCGTCGGGCGGAAAATCAAACTCGGTCAGTAGCCCGTCGATACGCTTTTCCAACGTTTCTTGCGGCATGTGCGGCAGGCGCAGTTTGCCGATGTAGATCAGCGCCTGCCAGAGCGTCAACTGTCCGTGCAGGATATTGTCAACCGGCACGTAACCGATCTGGGTGAGCCAGTACTGAGGATCGGCATATAGATCCTCTCCGTTGATCAATACGCGTCCTTGCTCCGGTCGTTCACCTGAAAGTGCGCGCATGAGCGTGGTCTTGCCCGCGCCGTTGGGACCGATGATGGCGGTCAACGTGCCTGGCCTCACGTTGAAGGAGACATCGTTCAGAATCAGTTTACCCTTGCGACAGACGCTGACGTGCTCGACATGTACCTGGACGCCCTGAGATTGCCTCATGAAAGCAATTCACCCGTTTCTTCTGTCATCCACACTTTAATCCGACACATCTGCGGTGCATCACTTTGGCAGTGAACTATTGCGCTCAGTCCACAAACTGCTGATCTACCAGACTGCACGGCTCGATATAACCGAGAAAGACCGCGTAA
>JAGRHK010000596.1 GCA_020444985.1 Candidatus Competibacteraceae bacterium | reverse complement strand
GGTACTCAGGTCGAGCAGCCGCAAATGGACTGGTACCAGCCGGATGGCCAGACCCGCGAGTGGCGGCTGCGGTCCGAACAAGGTTGGATCGCCCCCAACCAGGAGCAGGTTCGGCTGGAAGGCAAGGTAGTGATGATCCGTACCGCCGAGAGCGGCCAGCCACCGGTCACCATGACTACCCGCGACGTGTTGGTGCGGCCCGACAGCCGTTACGCCGAAACCGCCGCGCCGGCGCGGGCGGTGACGCCGGGCGGCGAGTTGCAAGCTGTCGGCGTGCGCGCCTATCTGGATCAGGAGCGCTTGGAACTGCTTTCCGAAGTGCGAGGTGTCTATGAACCCCCCAAGCCGTAAATTCGGACTGGCGTTGACGCTGACGCTGGTGGCGTCCCCGGCCGCCGCCCTGCCGGAGGATCGCGAGCAGCCGATTCATCTGGAAGCCAGCCGCGGCCAGTTGGACCAGAAGACCGGCGTGAGCGTTTACGAAGGCAACGTGGTGATCAGCCAGGGTTCGATGCGACTGACCGCCGACACCGCCACCATCCACGTCAAGGACAGCAGCTTCGAACGGATGGAAGCGGTGGGAAAGCCCGTCAACCTGCGCTACAAGCCGGCG
>JAGRHK010000595.1 GCA_020444985.1 Candidatus Competibacteraceae bacterium | reverse complement strand
CTTCGGCGTGGCCAGCACCGTGTTGGGAACGCAGCTCAGCGTGCTGGGTGGCGTCCTGCTGGTTTTGCAGGTACTGCTCACCTGGTTTGCCATCCCACTGAAATTGTTCCGCGAACTGCCGCTATCGGCCTGCTGGCGGCATAGCGCGCTGGCCATGCAGCTCAATCCGTGGCTGTTTCCGGTGCTGGGCCTGGCTGGGCTGGTGCTGGTGGTGCTGCCGTTTTTCGGTTTTTTTTCCATCCTCGCCCAAGTGCTGGCGCTGCCGCTACCGGTCTATCTGGGAGCGCTGCTGTACGTGGCCTGGAACGATGTGTTTCAGGGCGGCCTCGAAAACGAGGAGATCGTCGAACTCACCGCCGACTGGCAAACCAGCGTCAGCGGCGGGTCAGTGTCGCGTCGATCCCGCGCGGTGCCAGACTGAGGTCGCGGCGGCTTCCACCACCAGCGCCGGACAGGATGATGGCCCGGGTCGCGGCGCGTGCGGCAATCGCAGGGCCTAATCCGCCCACTCATGCACCGGCCTGCCGCTCCGCTGCCGCTCCAGATACGCCAAAGTCAGTTCGTTCAGGTCCGACCCATGGCGAGCGAGGAAACGCCGCTGCCAGTCCGAGCC
>JAGRHK010000594.1 GCA_020444985.1 Candidatus Competibacteraceae bacterium | reverse complement strand
GTCGGAATTGCGGCAATTGCTGCCGTTCGTGGACCCGCAGCGTTGGTTGGCCGATACCACCGGCTCGGTTTACACCATTTATGCCTGGACCTATCCGTACACGGCGCCGTTGCTGGCGTTGTGGCCGACCTTGGCTTATGGCGCTTGGAACGAGACTGCCGCCAATCTGCCGTGGTTGGGCGCGGCGCTGGCCTTGGGCTTCGGGTTCTACGGGCAGGCGCGGTTGTGGGGTGTGGCGCCGTTGACGGCACTGGTTTTTACCTGGTTGCTCTTGTCGCTGCCGCTGCTGGACACTCATGTCGCCTTGGCGGGTTACGCTGATCTCTGGCTGGCGACAGTGTTCGGTTTGGCGGTGATCGCCCTCTTCCAATGGGCGCGGGATGGCGACCGTCGGCAAGGGTGGCTGGCGCTGCTGCTGGCGTTGGCCTGCCCCTCGATCAAACTGGAAGGGGCGGTCTGGTTGCTGTTGTTTATACCAGCCCTGCTGGCCGCTCGCCTGAGGGGCTGGTGGTTGCTTGGGCTGATGGGGTTGGCGCTGGTTCTGGCATTGGGCTGGTGGCTGGCGGGCGGTGTAATGTTCAGCATTCCAGGGCTGGGGGAATTTCGGCTGATGC
>JAGRHK010000593.1 GCA_020444985.1 Candidatus Competibacteraceae bacterium | reverse complement strand
TGAACGCCAGCGCCGCCAGCGGACCGGTTGGGTCCATCGCCACCCACTCCTCACCGCCATCGGCGCGATGCGCCAGGCTTGGAGGCCGCTCGGGCGGAGCCGGCAGCAGTCGCACTACCCCGTCCAACAAGGGTTGCACGCCTTGATTGCGTAGGGCGCTGCCAGCGAAACAGGGGCAGATCCTGCCGGCCAGCGTGGCCTGACGCAGCGCCGCCCACACCACCGCCGGTTCCGGCTCCTGCTCGGTCAATACTTGCTCGGCCAGCGTTTCATCCATCTCCGCCGCCGCCAGCAGCAGGCTTTCCCGCCAGGGTTGCGCCCAGTCCCAGGTCGCCGGGTCGCAGGCTTCGCTCTCCACCTGCTCGCCACGCTCGCCGTTGAAGCGCAGTCGGGTGCGGTCAATCAAATGGACGACCGTGCCGTCGTAGTCGGGCAACGGCACCGTCACCGCCACCGCTTCCACACCCAAACGATCCCGCACCGTCGCCAAGGCACGGCCGAAGTCGGCACCGGGCCGGTCCAGTTTATTGACGAAAAACAGGGTCGGCAGGAGAAAACGAGTGCGCTGACGCCAGACGGTTTCGGTCTGCGGCTCCACCCCGCGCACCCCGTCCA
>JAGRHK010000592.1 GCA_020444985.1 Candidatus Competibacteraceae bacterium | reverse complement strand
GTCCATGGCCCGGGCCTCGAGCTCGCGCTCCTGGGCCGGCATGGGCGGCAGCCGCAACGCCGCGGCCCAGAAGCCGCCTCGGCTGCGGGCGTGACCGCCCACCTTGACGTTGTCGAGGACCGACAGGCCCGGCACCAGCGCCAGGTTCTGGAACGTGCGACCGACGCCGAGTTCGGCGATGCGGTGCGCCGGCAGTCCGAGCAGGTCGTGACCGTCGAAGCGGACCGAGCCCGACGTCGGCTCGTAGATGCGGCTGACGACGTTGAACAACGTGGTCTTGCCCGCACCGTTGGGACCGATCAGCGCGCAGATCTGACCGGCGTCGATGGTGAACGACAACGAGTCGAGCGCGACCACTCCGCCGAACCGGACCCCCACGTCGACCACTTCGAGCACTGCCACGGCGTACGTCCTCGTGTCCGGTTCCGTCCCCGCAGGGCCCGGACCGTCCACCTGGCCCGAGTGGCGCGGAACCCTAGCGTCCGCCGAGCCGCACGGGTTCGATATCTCGGCCGACACCGGACGACCAGTCGGGCAGCGCCTCCACCGCAGCGCCACCACCGCTGGGCCGCCACCGGCCACCCCGTGACCCCGGCCCACCGCTCAGCGGCGCGCCTCC
>JAGRHK010000591.1 GCA_020444985.1 Candidatus Competibacteraceae bacterium | reverse complement strand
CTGCCCGGCCGCTGGGGGTATCCCCGGCGTAGGGCAGCGCCGTGTCCAGCGCCTTGGATTTCATGACGACGGTCATGCTGCCACCGCGCAGGGCTCCAGCCCGTTGGCGGTCCGCACCACGTCCAGCATGCCGGCCATGATGCGGTTCAGATCGGCATCCTTGGGCGTGTAGACCGCGGCGATCCCCTGGGACTGGATGAGGGCCGCGTCGTCGTCGGGGATGATGCCGCCCACCACGATGGGCACGTTGTCGAGCCCCAGGGCCGCCAGCTCCTGGCGCACCTGGGCCACCAGCTCCAGATGGCTGCCGGACAGCACCGACAGGCCGATCAGGTGCACGCCTTCCTCAAGTGCCGTCTGGGCGATCGCCCGCGGCGTCAGGCGGATGCCTTCATAGATCACCTCATAGCCCACATCGCGGGCGCGCACGGCGATCTGTTCCGCCCCGTTGGAGTGGCCGTCCAGCCCCGGCTTGCCGATGAGCAGGCGCAAGGGCCGTCCCAGGGCATCGCCGGTGGAGCGGATCTGTTCGCGCAGGCGCACCAGCACATCCGATTTCGGGCTGGCGAGGATCTGGTCCACCCCGGTGGGGGCGCGGTATTCGCCGAAGACGGCGCGCA
>JAGRHK010000590.1 GCA_020444985.1 Candidatus Competibacteraceae bacterium | reverse complement strand
ACACTCTATTCGACGACCGCGCTGTGTTCGAGAAGGCGCTCAGTCGCGCAGCCCGGCAGGGCAACGTGAAACTCACTGCGACCGTCAAGAAGGCCATCCTGTCGGCCCTGTCTGAGCAGGACGAAAGCGCCGAGATATGCCGCGACAAGGACAGCAACCCTGAGCCAGACACCTCGTTGCGCGACACAGAGAGCGTGCCCCTGGGTGAAAACGTGAAAACCTACTTCGAGCGCGAGGTCACCCCGTTTGTGCCCGACGCCTGGATCAACAGCGGCATACGCGATCACAAGGATAGCGAGGTGGGCAAGGTGGGCTACGAGATCAACTTCAACCGCTACTTCTACACCTACCAGCCGCCCCGCCCGCTGGACAAGATCGAGGCCGACATCCGCACGCTGGAGCAGGAGATTATGGAACTGCTGCGAGAGGTGGCGGGATGAGAGGGCACCATCCTTATCCTTCCTATGCATTGTCTGGAGTGGAATGGATCGGCGATTTGCCCTCTCATTGGCAGGTCTTGCGTCTGCGGTACGCGTGCGACCTCAATCCGACCAAGGCGGAGATTAAAGGCATCCCTTCTGATACCCTGGTCACATTCTTGCCTATGGAAAAGATCGGGG
>JAGRHK010000058.1 GCA_020444985.1 Candidatus Competibacteraceae bacterium | reverse complement strand
GCTCGAAGCTGCTGGCGCCACGATCGTGCGCTCCCCGGCAGACATTGGCGCAGCAATGAAGGGTTTCTTTAGCTGATGCAGGGTTAGTCCTTCCTCCCCTCGCCCGCTTGCGGGAGAGGGGCTGAGGAAGAGAGCAGCGCCGTAATCAATCCACTGGCTGCGTCGAGCGTCGGCGCGCCGGTTTCCGTTCCGCCGCCTCTCGATTGCCCCCTCTTTCAGCTTTCGATCTTCCAGGCCGTTTCCGCTCAGGCTCCACACCATCCAGGCGGCGGATATTCAATACATGCTGCCGTACCCGCACCCGCTTGAGATGCTGAAAAATCTCGGGCGGCATCCCATTTGGGAGATCCACAGTGCTGTAGTCGTCATGAATCTCGATACGCCCGATATAGCGTCCTTCAATACCCGCCTCGTTGGCAATAGCGCCCATGATATTCTGTGGCGTTGCCCCGTGTTCGCGGCCCACATCAATCCGGTAGCGAATTTTGTCGAAGTCACCGGAATCCCTTGAAAACCGCTCGCCCCGACTGGCGCGTCCTTCACGGGTTGGCCGTCCCGGCGGCCTTTCGCGTTCCTTCTCCGCATCTTTGGGAATCGCATCCTCGAACTGGAACGGTCGGTCGCGCTGCGCCAGGTAAGTCAGCGCTGCGGCAATGTCATGAACGCTCATTTCCTGTTCCCGTTCGATTTCGGCGACCAGTTCCTGGAAAAATCCCAGATCCTGGCTACTAAAAACTTCGCCAACCTGCTGCTTGAACTGGGCCAGTCGGTGACCGGTAATCGCTTCGGGCGTCGGCAACGGCATCCGTTCAATCGGTTGCCGGGTGGCTTTTTCAATGGCGCGCAACAAGCGTAATTCGCGAGGCGCGATAAACAGAATGGCGTCGCCCGCCCGTCCCGCCCGTCCCGTGCGGCCAATGCGATGAATATAGGCTTCGGTATCGTAGGGAATGTCGTAATTGACGACGTGGCTAATGCGTTGCACATCCAGTCCGCGCGCCGCGACGTCGGTGGCGACCACAATGTCAAGATTGCCGCCGCGCAATTGCTCGATGGTTTTCTCGCGCAGCGCCTGGGTCATGTCGCCATGCAAGGCGGCGCTTGGATAACCGCGTGCTTCCAGGCGTTCCGCCAACTCGGTAGCGGCGATCTTGGTACGCACGAAAATCAGAATGGCGTCGGCGTCCTCGACTTCCAGAACCCGGGTCAGGGCATCGAGCTTGTGTTGCGCGCCGACCTGGCAGTAGCGTTGTCGAACCGTGGCGACGGTGGCGGTGTGAGTTTCGATCTTGACTTCGCGAGGATCGCGCAAATGACGGTGCGCGACCCGGCGGATCGGTTCGGGCATGGTGGCCGAGAATAGCGCAACCTGCTTCTCCTCCGGCGTTTGCTCCAAAATCCAGTCCACATCGTCGATAAAACCCATGCGCAGCATTTCATCGGCCTCATCCAGCACGACGGTGCGCAACGCCGCCAGAGACAGGGTTTCGCGACGTAAGTGATCCATGACCCGGCCCGGCGTGCCCACGACGACATGCACGCCACGGCGCAGGTGGCGAAGTTGCAGGCTCATGCTTTGGCCGCCATAAATTGGCAGCACATGAAAGCCCGGAATATGGCGCGCATAACCTTGAAAGGCTTCCGCGACCTGAATGGCCAGTTCACGAGTCGGCGTTAACACCAGCGCCTGCGGTTCCCGATCGCTTAAATCCAGCTTTTCCAGGATGGGCAGCGCGAAAGCTGCGGTTTTGCCGGTGCCGGTCTGAGCCTGGCCCAGCACATCGCAACCGTCCAGCATGGGAGGAATGGTTGCGGCCTGAATAGGGGAAGGCGCTTCGTAGCCCAGTTCCTTGACAGTTTCCAGCAAAGGGAGGGACAGCGCGAGCTGTTCAAAATGTTCAATAAGAGATGACATGCAGCGTATTACCTGAATGAAAAAATCGGCGGCGGATAAAACAGGCCGGCCTGAATAAAGCTGAGGAATGGTACAACTTTTTTGAGAGTGCTGTGCGACGGGTTTTCGTCAGCCGAACTGAACATTCAACCCGAACAAACCGCAATCCGGTGGCGGCGACGAAATTTGTTGATGATGTGCCAGCGCCAGATCAGATGGGCAATGATAAAAGTCAGGGCGCTGGCAACCACCGCAGTCGTCATCGAACCCACGAACAGCGGCCAGCCGATCTCGCCGGCCCGGCGCAACAATCCCTCCAGCGTCGGTTCAAAAGCCCAATCCAGCGTGGGGCGACCCAACAGCCAAGCGCCCAGCCGATAAGTGACGAACATGATGGGGGGAATCGTCAGTGGATTGGTAATCCAGACCATGGCCACCGCCACCGGCAGATTGAATCGCAACCATGCCGCAGTCGTGGCGGCCAGCAACATTTGCCAAGGAACCGGAACAAACGCGAAGAACATACCGGCGGTCAAGCCACGCACCGTGGAGCGACGACTGAAATGCCAAAGGCGGGGATCATGCAACAACTTACCAAGAAAGCGCAAATTCCTGTGGGTGCGCAACTGGTGGCAATCCGGTAAATAACGCTGTAGAAACGGCTTCATGGTAATGCTCGACCAGGAATTGGCGAAATGCCGACTAGTAAGACTGAGTACGCATCTGAAAATTCAGACGATAGCGCGTTTTCGATAATCGGACCCAAATACCTTTGGCAAAGGTCATGGCATGGTCTCCGAAAATCAATGTCGTATGCTCAGTAGAGTCAATGCCATCAAGGTCAAACCAGGCCAAGGTCTTTATACTTTAACATCAGTCGTTCCAAAAAAACTGACAAACATTAAGATTCCCATTGGGCAAACCGCCTGGTTTTTCCTACGCGACCCCTGTTCGAGAGCGCTGCCATGCAACGACCAATAAAAATTTTCCGCTTGATTCCGTTATGCCTTGCCTTGGGTCTGAGTGTGCTGCATTCGCTCCATGCCGCGACCCGCCCCGACTTTTATGCGGAATTCAATCCTGCCATCGGCCAGCTTCCCTTTCCCATCAATCTGCTATTCACCGGATCGACCGATGGCACATTGAACATTCCGGTCTCCGATCCCGATAATGCGGCGGATCCGCGTCTGGCGCTGAACAACCTGGACGGGTTCTCCACGGTCGCGCCTCTGACCGTGCAATTCTCCAGTGCGCTAAACGCGGACACCGTTCAGGCCGGCGATACCGTGCGGGTATTTGAGGTAGCGTTGGTCAATCCGTTCCTGAACCCGACGCATCCAGGACCGTTTGCGATCACCGGGGTCAGGCGCGAATTGCAAGCGGATGAGGATTACCGCGTCAGCTTGTTACCGCAGGATCCTGATCAGACCACACTGAATATTCATCCGTTACGCCCGTTAACGCCCAAAACCGGTTACCTGGTAACGCTTACCAATGGCATTCAGGATCGCAGCGGTTACGCGGCATCGCCTTCGCCTATCTACGCGTTGACGCAGTTGACAACGCCGCTCGTGGACGCTAATGGTCAAAGCGTAATTTCCGGCTTGAGCGACGCCGAGGCTCAAACTCTGGAGCCTTTGCGGCAATTAACCAACAATCAGGAAAGCGCCGCCGCCCGTCAGGGCGTGGCGCGCAACCGCATCGTGCTGAGCTGGACGTTCATGACGCAGTCCATCGACGATGCGTTCACAGCGCTGAGCGAGAATCTCCAGCCGCTGGGGATGGCGGTGCAATCGACCGGCGCGACCACTGCGGCGATTGGCCTGGGCCTGCCCGGCTTTTCCGACATCTACGCTGGGGCGCTGGCGATTCCCTACTATCTCGATCAGGATGAACCGTTAAGCAGCGCTTGGCGAACCGCTGAAGGCGGCGCGGTCACGCGCTACCACCCGTTGCCGGCTGCGACCACGACCTTGCAAATCCCGGTGCTGATGACGGTGCCCAACGCCAGCAGCGGGCAGCGTAAACCGGCGCGCGGATGGCCCGTGGTGATCTTCCAGCATGGCATCACCCGCAGCCGCACCGATCTGTTCGCAGTTGCTGATGCGCTGTCGTTCGCGGGGTTCGCCGCTGTGGCGATTGATCTGCCCCTGCACGGCGTCACGGATGTCAATAGCCCCTTTTATCTGCCCGGCATGGAGCGGACGTTCGACCTGGACGTGGTCAATAACGAGACCGGCGCGCTTGGCCCGGATGGCGTGATTGACGCCTCCGGCAGTTACTTCATTAATTTGCAAAGCATGTTGACGACCCGGGACAATTTGCGTGAAGGCGTTCAGGATTTGCGACAATTGACGGCAACCCTGCCCCTGATCGATCTGAACGGCGACCAACAACCGGATTTCGACGCTAGACGCTTCCAATTCGTCGGGCATTCACTGGGCGGTATGGTTGGGGGAACTTTTTTGGGCATCGAGAATGCGGTGAGCAGCGGAACTCTGGCCATGCCCGGCGGTGGCCTTCCAAAACTGCTCGATGCTTCCGCCGCCTTTGGACCGCGTATTGCCACCGGTTTAGCCAATGCCGGGTTCATCAAGGGCACGCCTGACTATGAATCCTATATCAACAGTTACCAAACCGTTGTGGATGCCGGCGACCCGATCAATTATGGCGCTCGATCCGCGCGCCGACATCCCATCTATCTGATTGAAGTCGTTGGCAGCACTGACTCATTGCCTGATCAGGTTGTGCCAAACGCCGTCGCAGACGCGCCGCTATCCGGCACTGAACCGCTCGCGCGGATCATGCGTTTGCAATCCATCAGCCGCTCGACATGGAATGATCGGGGTTTGCGTGCGATTGTGCGCTTTACCGAAGGCGATCACAGTTCAATCATCAGCCCTGTCGCCTCTTTTGCGGCTACGGCGGAAATGCAAGGCCAGATGATCGATTTCCTGCACAGCGCGGGTACGGAGCTGGAAGTGATTTATCGGCCCGTGGTGAAATAGGCCAGCAAAGTGATTTATCGGCCCGTGGTGAAACAGGCCAGCGATTGGCTGTGTTGAAACCTTCCGCCTTGCTGTGAGGAAGGTTTCAATGGAAAGCGCGTTAATGCACCCGTTCGGCCGGCCCAGGCAAATCCGCTACGGTGGCTGACCGTAAACTTCGTCCACTCTCGGAATAGAGCAAGCGCCCTGGGTGCAACACCTGCCGTTCTGTTTCCTGCTCCGCGCAGCGATCAAGCAAACGGTCAATAATCACCTGCAAACCCTGAGGCCGCAAGGGATAGTGATGCTCCAGCCGCAGCAATCGACCGCCAGCATCCTGGCTCATGACCGTATAGGCGAGCGTTCCCAGTTCCACATCCGTTTGATGGGTAATGATCATCCGTTGCTCGGCCTGTTCGCTGTCGTTCTGAAAAATGGCTTCAACCAGATAATCCCCTGACAAACAGGGAATTGCCCGCAGAGCTGCTTTCGCCGTTTCGCCTACCGCAGTCGTCAGCGTCTCTTCCAGTTGCGGATTGGCCAACACCCAGCGCACATGCAGCCCGTAAGCTTCCAAAGCCATCGCGTATTGCCGTTGCAAACGCGCCCAACGGCGATAACCCTCGCCCAATTCCGCCGGGGGCAAATCGCGGCCAGGGCCAAATTGCGCCCAGTCATCGAAAGTGTAGAACAGCGTATGCGCATGATCGCTCTCGACCAGAAAGCGGTTACCGCCGCTCAGCGTCGTCGAATAAATGCCCGACCGTTCAAACCAGGCATGCTCCAATAATTCCCACAATGGCAGTAAATCGTTACCGTCCAGTTGTACGCGCAACAAAGCGCACAAGTCGCCAATGGTGGCAAAGGACATATTGAGCGGCGTCAAGCCAAACGCTTGTTGCACCGCCTCGCGGGTGGCCAACGATACTTCGCCATATTGCAACAGGCGATCTTCCATAATGCGCGCCAGGCGCCCCACGTCATCCTGGGCGCCAATAAAGCAGAATGGCAACAACAACAGAGGACCGGAACCCGGCCGGCGCTGTGGGCAGATCGCTCCCACCGGAAACTGACCCTCGTCTGCGCCAAGGGTCATCAATTGCGGGGTAAAACCGCCGCGTAAGCCACCGCGATAGACTTCGGCCAAGGCCTCGATCAGCGGAAAACCCGGTTGCAATATCTCGGTTTGATCATACAGCGCGCCGGGCAGGATCAGCCCCAGATGCTCGATGCCTTCCAGAATCTGGTGCAAATCCTTGGCGAGATGACCCGCCAGCGCAGAAGCCGCTGCGACGCTCAACGGTTCGGGCGGCGTGCCGGTAAAATCGTCGCGCTGCGGGTCCAGTTCAATCGCCAGCAGCCCGGCGTAATGTTTGAGTTCATTCAATGGGATCAGAGTCTTGGTCACGAAAGTTCTCTTGCAATGCCATGTCGAATTTCAGGAATACCGACGTAAAAAACAGTTTACAGAACCATCCATTCATAATGAATGGGAACCACCCGGTTCTGAGAAAGACCATTATGAATGGAAAATGAATGGCGCACCGACGGCGCTCCGGCAGCCTGGGTCAGCGAACCCGTCACCGGGCCATTGTTCGGCGCAGGATGGAAATGTTTCGCCAAATTTTTTTGCCGTCCTTCCGCCTTGAATTATGCCTTGCTCCTGATTTCCGCTTACAATTCGGATTGAGAACATACTAAATTTAAGGTTTTCGTGAATCACTGTCACCAAACGAGGTAATCCGATGTCCGCATCGATTCAGAATCCAGCCGAACAGTTACAGCAAGCCGCCCTGGCGCTGGACGCCGTCCAAAAGGCGCTTGATTACTCCCTGGCGGATGTGAAGGAACGCTCCCAGAAAGCCGATGGCAAAATTTCCGCTGCGTTGCTGGATCAGCATCAACTGGTGAGCTATGACCTGTCATTATCCTGTGCGGAAGTGACCGGTGCGCGTTTCGCACTGGACTACGCCCAACGAGCGCGCGCAGCCAGCGGTGCTGCGGCCAGCGAACTGACGCTGGAAGAACGCTTTGCCCTGCTGTTCAGCGCCGAGGCTCTGCATGCCGTCCGCAACCGGCTCAGCGCTCGCCCGGCTGATTTCGGTCTGAATGACGAGTGGTTGAATGCGACCATTGATCATAGCGTCGTGCGGCAATTCTGTCTGGCGCAGTTAGCAGCGGAGCGGGTGGCGGAGCTGGGCCAGCTCATGCGCGCTCAGGATGGCGTCACCGGCGCTTATTTGCTTGATGACCACCATGAAATGATGCGCGAAACTTTCCGCCGCGTCGCCGAGGAAGTGGTCATGCCGTTGGCCGAGGAGATCCACCGCCACGATTTGGACATTCCCGACGCGATTCTCGATCAGGTCAAGGAGCTCGGTTGCTTTGGCATTTCTATTCCCGAACGCTTTGGCGGCATTCAAAGCGACGAACAGGAAGATAACCTGGGCATGATCGTGGTGACCGAGGAATTGACCCGTGGTTCGCTGGGCGCGGCGGGCAGCCTGATCACCCGACCGGAAATTCTTTCCAAGGCGCTGCTCAAGGGCGGCACCGAGGAGCAGAAAGAGAAGTGGTTGCCGCAACTGGCGTCTGGCGAGGTGCTGTGCGCCGTGGCGGTCACCGAACCGAATTACGGTTCCGATGTGGCGAATATGCGGCTGAAGGCGACCAAGACCGAGGGCGGTTGGTTGCTCAACGGCGCTAAGACCTGGTGTACCTTTGGCGGCAAAGCTGGCGTCCTGCTGATCCTGGCCCGCACGCATCCTGATCTGTCGCTGGGCCATCGCGGCCTGTCCATGTTCCTGCTGGAAAAGCCGAGCACGCCCGGTCACACGTTCGAATTCAAACAGGAAAGCGGCGGGGTGTTGACTGGCAAAGCCATTTCAACGATCGGCTATCGCGGCATGCATTCCTTCGATCTGTTCTTCGATAACATCTTTGTCCCGGAAGAAAACATGCTGGGCGGACCGGAGGGTGAAGGCAAAGGCTTTTACTTCACGATGGCCGGATTTGCCGGCGGACGCATCCAAACCGCTGCCCGGGCCATTGGCATCATGCAGGCGGCCTACGAAAAGGCGATCAGCTATTCGCAGGAGCGCATGGTGTTCGGCTATCCGATTGGCGACTACCAGTTGACGCAGGTCAAGCTGGCGCGCATGGCGACCTATCTGGCGGTCAGCCGGCAATTCACTTACTCAGTGGGCCGGTTGA
>JAGRHK010000589.1 GCA_020444985.1 Candidatus Competibacteraceae bacterium | reverse complement strand
CACCGGCATCAGCGCCTCGAACATGCTGCCACCCCAGGACGGCACGTAGCGCAGCCCTTTCCAGACGTAGTAACCGCCAAAGAAGGTGTGGCCGTTCACGGTCTTGATGGTACGGCCCTTGGGCGATTGCGACTGCCAGTCGAAGTCGCGCGGGAAGGTGCGAGCCATGCGGTACCAGTGCTCCGCCGGCGCCTCGCCCTTGCCGATGGCGATCAGGCTGCCCAGCCGCGATTCGGTGTACAGCAGGCCATAGCTGTATTCGGAGCGGCCGGGCAGGTTGACGTAGTAGCCGTGCATCATCAATTGCTCGACCGGATCGTAGAAAAAGCCGTAATCCTCGCGGGCGATCAACCGGGTACAGCGTTCCGCCAGTTCGGGCACGCTGTTGCGAATCACCATCAACCCAGCACTCAGCCAGGCCGAATCGACGAAGGAAATGAAATGGCTGGTGCGTTCCAGACTGGTGGTGTCGTAGTAGTTGAAGAAAAACCCTTGCCAGGTCTCCAATCGCTCCAGCGTGTTCAGCGTTCGGCTCAGCCGCGCCCGCGCCTCGTCCGGGTCGATCAGGCCCAATTCCCGCGCGGCGACAATGTCGATCAGATACAGGCCGATGTTGGTGAC
>JAGRHK010000588.1 GCA_020444985.1 Candidatus Competibacteraceae bacterium | reverse complement strand
CCACCTGTTCCACCGCCTCGCTGATGGTCTCGATCCATGGATCGGCGTACAGCCCGACGCCGATGAGCACCGCGCACAGCAACCCGGCCACGATCAATTCCCGCGACCGCAGATCGACCAAGGGCAAGGTCACGCCCTTGGGATTGCGGGCCAGGAAAATCCGCTGATAGGCCCACAGCAGATAACCGGCCGCCAGCACATTGCCGGAGGCGGCGACGATGGCCACGCCCCAGCCATAGGATTCGAACACCCCTTCCAACGCCAAATGGGCCGCCTCGAAACCGGGCGTGCCCGGCATGGCGATGCTGCCCAGCACCACCACCAGAAAGGTCAAGCCGAGCAAGGGCGCGGCGTCGAACAAACCACCCAGACGGTGAAACCGGGTCGTACCCAAGCGGCGGTATAGCAAACCCGCGACGATGAACAGCCCCGCCGCCGCCAACCCCAGATTCAGGCTGAGCAGGAGACCACCCTTGAACCCGGAGGCGGTCAGCGAGAACAAACCGGCCACCAGCGCCCCGGTATGGCTGATCACCGCGAATGCCAGCAAGCGGCGCAAATCGGTGCGGATGAAGGCCAGCAGCGCGCCGTACAACATCCCCGCCAGGCCCAGTGCCACGAT
>JAGRHK010000587.1 GCA_020444985.1 Candidatus Competibacteraceae bacterium | reverse complement strand
CGGACGGTGGCGGTTTTCGCGAATGTCTTGGGTTTGGTGTGATCCGCGCGGGCGCTAGTGACAAGTTAGACGCCCTTGGACTATCCTAGACACTTGGTTGTCCGAATCGCCGCGCGATGCGCGCAACCCGTGGGAACGCGGGGTACGCCATGGGGTACGAACGAAATCGGGTGATCGGAAAATTTCGAAAATATAATGGGTTGGAAGGTTGATTCGATAGTGACCCTCCCAAACCTACCCGCGCTGGTGTGGTGGAATGGTATACACACAGGACTTAAAATCCTGCGGCCTCGCGGCCTTGTGGGTTCGAGTCCCACCACCAGCACCATAAATCAGGTGGTCAGGCAAATACCTAGCTGGGATGGCTCGCCGAAAAAACATTTCCACTAAGCATCCTCCCATGAGTGTCATTAGGATGAAGTGGCGTTTTTGAAAATGCCGTTTTAGGCCACACTCGAATTACAGCCAGTCCAGAGCGGTGTCCCGCCTTTCCTCGACAATGTGGAGTGATCGTCGAAGCGCGATCCATAAATTGACGCCATACTGCCCAACGTCAACAATCCCACCTAAAATTCACGGTAGTTCGATGCGTGGCTTTTCATGATTGCGACGGAACAGTGTGGC
>JAGRHK010000586.1 GCA_020444985.1 Candidatus Competibacteraceae bacterium | reverse complement strand
GCCTGCTGTTTGGCA
This sequence comes from Candidatus Competibacteraceae bacterium, assembly GCA_020444985.1. Lineage (GTDB taxonomy): Bacteria > Pseudomonadota > Gammaproteobacteria > Competibacterales > Competibacteraceae > UBA2383. Next base: position 609 of record JAGRHK010000586.1, on the reverse strand, counting down.
TGGGCCGGCTGCGGGAAGCCGTAAAAGTGGCGGAACGGGCACGGCAACGAGCACCGGACGACGCCATGGTCAACACCGTTTGGGGGTTTCTGCAACTGGCACGCAACCGGGTGAACGAGGCCCGCGAAGCATTCCAGGTGGCCATCGCCCAAGACTCGACCCTGGGATTGCCGCAACTTGGTTTGGGACTGGTGCTGTTCCGGCACAACCAGACCGATAAAGCCATCGAGGCGATGCGCAAGGCAACACTGTTGGAGCCGAAGGTCTCGCTCTACAACAGCTATCTCGGCAAGGCGTTTTACGAGGATAAGCAGAACCAGCCGGCGCAAAAATATCTGGAGGCGGCCAAACAACTCGATCCTCGCGACCCGACTCCTTGGTATTACGACGCCATTCGCCTGCAAAGCGTCAATCAACCCGTTGCGGCGGTGGAAAACCTGCAAAAATCCATCGATCTGAACGACGACCGAGGGGTATATCGGTCGCGGTTGCTGCTGGACGAAGACCTGGCCGCTCGGTCGGCAACTTTAGGGCGCGTTTATAACGAAGTCGGCTTTACCGAACTCGGCTTGCAGGAGGGCTGGCAATCGGTCAACCGTGATCCAAGTA
>JAGRHK010000585.1 GCA_020444985.1 Candidatus Competibacteraceae bacterium | reverse complement strand
CTGCCAGGGCCAAGGCCATCTGCTGGCTTACGCCGAAGATCCTTGCGGCCCGGAGGACGGATATTCCGGCCGCGAGATCATGGCGGAATTCAAACGTGCGACCGGTATCCCGACCGCGACCAACATGGTAGCCACCGATTGGCGACAGTTGAGCCATTCGCTCCGGCTGGGCGCGGTCGATATCCCACTAGCCGATCCGCATTTCTGGACGATGCAAGGTTCGGTACGGGTCGCGCAGATTTGCGACGAGTTCGGCCTGACTTGGGGATCGCATTCCAACAATCATTTCGATGTCTCGCTGGCAATGTTCACCCACGCAGCGGCGGCTGCACCGGGTGAAATCACCGCGATTGACACCCACTGGATCTGGCAGGAAGGCCAGGAGCGCCTGACCGTGGAGCCGTTGCGGATCGTCAATGGCCTGGTTCAGGTACCCGAGCGTCCGGGCTTAGGGGTGACTCCTGACATGGAGCGCATCCGTCAAGCCCACGCGCTGTATGAAAAGGTCGGTTCCGATGCGCGGGACGACGCCATGGCGATGCAGTATCTGGCGCCAGGCTGGACCTACGACCCGAAGCGGCCCAGCTTGGGTCGCTGATCGGACAAGGAGAAGAAACCGAAGGA
>JAGRHK010000584.1 GCA_020444985.1 Candidatus Competibacteraceae bacterium | reverse complement strand
AGGCGGGCGCGCATGGCGTCCGCAATACCCTGGCCGTAGGTGTCCTTATCATGCACTACAGCGATTTTCTTCGCTTTCAGCTTGTTCACGATGAAATCGGCCGCCATGGGACCTTGCTGGTCGTCGCGCCCGCACATGCGAAACACGGTGGGCAGACCACGCTCGGTGACCTTGGGGTTGGTGGAGCCCGGAGTAATCACCAGGACGCTGGCATCAGCGTAAACCTCGGAAGCTGGGATGGTGGAGGATGAGCAGAAATGGCCAATGACCGCCGTCGCCTTATCCTGATCCAGCAACCGGTTGGCGACCGCGACCGCCTGCTTGGGTTCGCAGGCGTCATCACCCTTGACCAGCTCGATCTGTTTGCCATTGATGCCGCCGGCGGCGTTGATTGCTTCGGCGGCCTGGGTGGCGCCGTTCCAGAATTGCTCGCCAAACGCCGCATTGCCGCCGGTCATCGGACCGGCAACGCCGATCTTGATGGTTTCGGCGGCGCCAGCCAAGCCGCTCAGGCTCAGTCCGCCAGCCAGGACCATGGCCAACAGGCCACGCGGAAAAGAAGGAAAATCCATGAAAGCACTCCTTGGGGATGGGTTAAAAACGGATCGGTGTGATTGACGCGGCC
>JAGRHK010000583.1 GCA_020444985.1 Candidatus Competibacteraceae bacterium | reverse complement strand
CCTGTACAAAGACCGCGATCTATTCCAGAAGGCGCTCAACCGGGCAGCGCGCCAGAGCAACGTCAAGCTCACGGCTGCTCTCAAGAAGGCCATCCTGACCGCCCTGTCCGAACAGGATGAAAGCGCCGCGATCTGCCGCGACAAGGACGGCAACCCTGAGCCGGACACATCGCAGCGCGACACCGAGAACGTGCCCTTGGGTGAAGACGTTGACGCCTATTTCGAGCGCGAGGTTGCATCCTTTGTGCCCGACGCCTGGATCAACACCGGCATCCGCGACCACAAAGATCGCGAGGTCGGCAAGGTGGGCTACGAGATCAACTTCAATCGCTACTTCTACACCTACCAGCCGCCGCGCCCGTTGGACGAGATCGAGGCCGACATCCGCACCCTGGAGCAGGAGATCATGGAGTTGCTGCGGGAGGTAGCGGGGTGAACCAAGACAGCAAATGGAGAGCGTATTCCGAGTATAAAGCTTCAGGCATTGAGTGGCTCAGGGAAGTCCCGCAGCATTGGGTTGTAGGGCCTCTGAAGTTCTTTTGCAGTGAGTCCGCGATCTACGGTGCAAATGAATCTGCAAACAACTATTCCGATGCAGGTGTTCGGTTCGTGCGCACTTCGGATA
>JAGRHK010000582.1 GCA_020444985.1 Candidatus Competibacteraceae bacterium | reverse complement strand
GCCGAGGTGCCGGCGCATCTGGCCGATCGGCCGGTTACCGGGCTGGCGAGCGACAGTCGCGCGGTTCGGCCTGGCGATCTGTTTTTCGCGGTGCGCGGCGGGCACCGGCATGGCCTGGAATTCATCGATACGGCGCGCGCGGCGGGAGCGCTGGCGGTGGTTTGGGAACCACCCCATGCGGGCGTGTTGCCGGTTGGCGAAGCAGCGCCGCCTTTGTTGGCGGTACCGGAATTGCGTCAGCGCATGGGGTTGATCGCCAGTCGTTTTTATGACGCGCCGTCCGAGCGGCTGCGGGTGGTCGGTATTACCGGCACCGACGGCAAAACTTCCTGCGCCCATTTCATCGCCCAGGCGTTGAGCGACGCGGAGCACGGACCGTGCGGCATTCTCGGCACCTTGGGCGTCGGCGAATATGGTCGGACCGAACCATCGCCACATACCACGCCGGACCCGCTGGCCGTGCAAGGCTGGCTGGCTCAACTGGCCGCCGCTGGCCGGCGTTACGCCGTCATGGAAGTGTCCTCGCACGCCCTGGATCAGGGGCGGGTGAACGGCGTCGAATTCGCGGTCGCGGGACTGACCCATCTGACCCGCGATCATCTGGATTATCACGGTACGCCGGAAGCCTA
>JAGRHK010000581.1 GCA_020444985.1 Candidatus Competibacteraceae bacterium | reverse complement strand
TGATCGACGCCACCCAGATGATCTCCATCACCGCCAACCTGGGCGACGCCAAAACCACCATCACCCACCCCGCCACCACCACTCACGGCCGACTGACTCCGCAAGAGCGTGAAACCGCCGGTATTCGCGAGGGGCTGGTGCGCATTTCGGTGGGCCTGGAGACGGTCGCGGACATCCAGCGCGATCTGGAACGCGGCTTCCAGCGTATCGCCTCTCACTCCGATCTCTCCGCCACCAGGGGAGAAGCGACCGATCGATGATCAAAGCCATCACTTTCGATCTGGACGACACGCTCTGGGATATCTGGCCGGTGGTCGAACGCGCCGAGCAGTTGCTGCACGACTGGCTGGCGGCGCGCTACCCGCGCATGGCCGAGCAATTCACGCCGCTGGAGCTGCGGGATTTATCGGCCGAGGTGATCGCCGCTCGTCCGAACATGGCCCATGACCGCACCTGGCTGCGCAAGGCGGCCTTGAATCTGGCGGCGCGGCGGGTCGGTTATCGGGAGTTCGACGTGGACAGCGCGTTCGAAGTGTTCTTCATTGCCCGCAACGCGGTGGAACTGTTCGCGGACGTACGGCCGACCCTGGAGCGGTTGGCCCGACGCTATACGCTGGCCTCCCTGTCCAACGGCAACGCCGA
>JAGRHK010000580.1 GCA_020444985.1 Candidatus Competibacteraceae bacterium | reverse complement strand
GATGCTATTTTTTGGATAGCTGCCTGCGCCCGCCACGCGTGGCCTGGCAGCCGAAAAGATCATTAAATTCGCCAGCTGGCCGGGGGGTGCGCAGAAGGCTGCCCAGGCCGCATCAGAGGTAATGCGCGGTGCCGGTCATGACCCGCGCGGCCAGCCGCATCAGGCCTGGCAGGGGCTGGGGCAGGGGCGTGCCGCCTGCGTCGAGCGCCTCGTCGGCGTGGCGCTCCTCGTCGGCCTTCATCTGCGCGACGATGGCGCGCGACGGCGCGTCCGCCGCGGGCAGGCGGCGCATGTGGCTGTCCAGGTGCGCCTCCACCTGGCGCTCGGTTTCCACCACGAAGCCCAGGCTCATGCGCTCGCCGCCCAGGCGCCCGGCCGCCAGCCCGATGGCGAAGGCACCGGCGTACCAGAGCGGGTTCAGCAGCGAAGGGCGGTCGCCCAGTTCTTCCAGGCGGTCGCGCGTCCAGGCCAGGTGGTCGGTCTCCTCACGCGCGGCCTGCTCGAACTGCTGGCGCAGCCCCTCGTCGCGTGTGGTGAGTGCCTGCGCCGTGTAGAGCGCCTGCGCGCACACTTCGCCCACGTGATTGACGCGCATCAGCGCGCCGGACAGGCGGCGCTCCTCGGGCGTCAATTCGGTGGCGGGGGTTGCGCCG
>JAGRHK010000057.1 GCA_020444985.1 Candidatus Competibacteraceae bacterium | reverse complement strand
CTTATGACCTGTATTCATTCGCGATCCTGCCAGCGCTCGGCAACCTGGTCGCCGGCGATGCCGCCAGCTATCGCTACTTGGCCGAATCAATCCGCATGCATCCTGATCAGGACACGCTGTTGCGTATGATGGAAGAGGCGGGTTTCGAACGCTGCCAGCACTTCAATCTAAGCGGCGGTATTGTGGCGGCGCATCGCGGGTATAAATTTTAATGGCGACGGCTGCCTTCATCGCTGCTGGTTTAGAGACTGCGCTCAATTATTACCTGCGCCTCGATCCCGAGGTTTGGCCACGCTTGGCGGAACTGGAGGGCGCGGTTATCGCTATTGAGCCGGAGGGACTTGGGACGGCCCTGTATCTATCGCCTGGCTCCCAGGGCATTCGGGTCGCTGATCACTGTGAGGGTGAGCCGACGGTGCGGATTCGCGGCGCATTACCAGCGCTGGTTCGGCAATGGCGTGGACAGGCAGTGGGCGAGGAAATTTCCGTCGATGGCGACAGCGCCGTGGGGCGGCAATTTCAGATCTTGTTGATTCGGCTGGATATCGACTGGGAAGAACACCTTTCAAAAGTAATGGGCGATGCGCTGGCCCATCAACTGGGTGCGCTCTGGCGCGGATTCCATGACTGGCGCCAACGCACTTCGGCTACTTTCCTGCGCGATGGCGGCGAATATTTGCAACAGGAATTGCGGGCGCTGCCGCCGCGTCCGGCGGTCGAGTCCTTCTTGAGCGCCGTAGATGTATTACGCGAGGATGCGGACCGTCTGGAAGCGCGCATGACCCGCTTGCGCCGGCAGTGGGCCGGCAACAATTCGCCGGCTTAGTCTCTGTCCCGATCCATGCACATCGGAGGCATACTTGGTCCCGCGCAACTGTTGCGATTGCTGCATATCAACCGGATCCTGGTGCGGCATGGTCTGGACGATATTGTTCTAGCAACCCATCTGTTTCGGCCGATTGCCTTTCTGCGGCATCTGCTGCCGTGGAACTGGACGACACGGCAGGAATTGCATCTGACGCGTGGTGAGCGAATTCGGCTGACTCTGGAGGATCTGGGGCCGATCTTTGTCAAATTTGGTCAAATGCTGTCCACCCGCCGCGACTTGCTCCCCGATGACATTGCCCTGGAACTGACCAAATTGCAGGACCGGGTGCCGCCTTTTGCCGGCGATCAGGCGCGGGCGATCGTTGAAAAAGCCTATCGACAGCCGCTGACGGCGATTTTTACCGAATTCAATCCACAGCCGCTGGCATCGGCATCCATTGCTCAAGTCCATGCTGCCCGTTTGATCAATGGCCGTGAAGTCGTTGTTAAGGTCTTGCGGCCCGGCATCGAAAAGATCATTCGCCGCGATATCGAGTTGTTGTACATCATTGCCCATCTCGCCCAACGCTACTGGCGGGAGGGCCGTCGCCTGCGGCCATTGGAAGTCGTGAGCGAGTACGAGAAAACGATTTTCGATGAGCTGGACCTGGTGCGGGAGGCAGCCAACGCCAGTCAGTTGCGCCACAATTTCAAAGAGTCGCCGATTCTTTACATTCCCGAAGTATTCTGGCCGGAAACCCGCCGCAATGTGCTGGTCATGGAGCGCATTCATGGCATTCCTGTAGGAAATATCGCCGAGTTGCAGCGACGCGGAGTGGATATGAAAAAGCTGTCCGAGCGGGGCGTAGTGGTGTTTTTCACCCAGGTTTTCCGCGACAGCTTTTTCCACGCCGACATGCATCCCGGCAATATTTTCGTGAATGCCGAGGACCCGGCTGATCCTCGCTATATCGCTGTGGATTTTGGCATCATCGGCACCCTGAGTCCCACCGATCAGCATTATCTGGCGGAAAATTTCCTGGCGTTTTTCCACCGCGACTACCGGCGGGTGGCCGAGCTGCATATCGAATCCGGCTGGGTGCCGCCGGAGACCCGGGTGGATGAGTTTGAATCAGCGATTCGTACCGTTTCGGAGCCAATTTTCGACCGACCGCTCAAGGACATCTCTTTCGGCGGTTTTCTGTTGGCCCTGTTTCAGACCGCCCGGCGTTTTAATATGGAAGTGCAGCCGCAATTGGTGCTGTTGCAGAAAACCCTGTTGAACATTGAAGGGCTGGGCCGGCAGCTTGATCCCGAACTGGATTTATGGAAAACCGCTAAGCCGTTCCTGGAAAACTGGATGAAAGAGCGGGTTGGCCCGTGGTCGATGTTCAAGCGCATTCAACACTATTTTCCGCGCTGGGCCGATCAGACGCCGGATTTGCCGAACCTGGTTTATGGAATTCTCAAACAGGCGCATAACGGGGACTTGAGCGTGCGCTTGCAAAAACAGGAGTTGGAACAATTACGGCGCGATTTACACCGAGCCAACCGGCGCAATTTCCACGCCGCCATTGGTGCGGCCCTGATTGTCAGCTCCGCAGTGGTGCTTGGATTCGCAGCCCGTGAGGGTATTGAATTCGGGCGCGCGCCGTTGCTGAGCTGGGTGCTGGGTGGAATCGGCGTGGGGTTGTTGCTCAGTGTCTGGCCAAGGAAGGATTAAGTTTTAAGGTATGGAGGGCGCTGTTGCGCTCAAGTGGAGACCCCGCCAGCCTGTGCCCAGCCGGCGGGAAAAACCGTACTACTGCGTAATACGGCCAAAACGACCGCTGTTGAAATCCTGGATCGCCTGATTGATCTGCGCTTGGCTATTCATCACAAACGGCCCATGACCGACGATCGGCTCGTCAAGAGGCTGGCCAGCCAGCAGTAACAGCTTGGCGTCGGTCTCGGCCTCAATCAGGACTGCATCACCGGCGCGTTCCAGCACCACCAACTGAGCATCATGCGCGGATGTCTCTCCGTTGACTTGCACGTTGCCGCGCAGAATGACCAACGCCGTAGTCCAGCCATCCGGTAATTCGAGTTCGACGGCCTTACCCTCCTTTAACCGGACATCCCATACATTCATTGGCGTAAAAGTGTGCGCTGGGCCACCATGCCCTTGGTATTCACCCGCGATCACCCGCGCTGTACCCGCGCCGTCGGGTAACGGGACTTCCGGAATATCGGCACTGACAATACCCTGATAGCCGGGGGCGCTCATTTTATACTGGGCCGGCAGATTGACCCAAAGTTGCACCATTTCAAACGGACCGCCGGTACGCGAATACGCCTCGGAGTGAAACTCCTGATGCAGAATGCCGCCCGCCGCTGTCATCCACTGCACATCGCCAGAACCAATCACACCGCCTTGGCCGGTCGAATCCCGGTGCTCCACTTCACCGTCATACACGATAGTTACCGTCTCGAAACCACGGTGGGGGTGTTCGCCGACGCCACGCGGCGCGCCAGAATTCGGCTCAAACCGGGTCGGGGCGGCGTAGTCCAGCAGCAGGAAGGGACTGAGCCGCTGACCGAGACCGTTATAATCGAACAGGGAATGGACCGGAAAACCGTTGCCAACCCAATGGGGTCGAGGTGCGCTATAGATACCGCTGACTTTTTTCATGGTGATCTCCTCAACGAAGGTTGAATCCTCTGTGGATCGAATGCGTCACAGTGTACAGACGGAACAGTTACTCCGGTAGATCCTGAATTCGGCCATCAGTGTTCCACAATTAGAACTATAATGAAATTTTCCTTGAAATAACCATCTGGAGGCTTTCGGCATGAACACCCCCCAACTTTTGATCATACCCGGCAGTGTCCGTACCAACTCCCTGAATCAGAAACTTGCTGCTTTCGCAGGTGAACGGGCACAGGCGGCAGGTTATAACACCCGACTCTTCGACCTGCGGGCGCTGGCGCTGCCCCTTTACGACGGCGATCTGGAAGCGAACTTCGGGGTACCGCAAAGCACCTTTCAGTTGCAACGGGCACTCCTGGAAAGTGATGGCCTCATCGTGGCCTCTCCCGAATACAACGGCTTTCCCTCGCCGCTGGTACTCAACGCCTTTAATTGGCTCTCCCGGATCGATTCCAGCGAAGGGCAACCGTCTGGCCTATCCGTCACCATCAACAAACCGACCGCTTTACTATCGGCTTCGCCAGGACCGGGCGGCGCGCTGCGAGCGATGAATATCCTGCGTCAATATTTGCAGATGAACTTTGCCATGCTGGTGGTACCGCAGCAGTTCGCCCTAGGGAACGCGCACCAAGCTTTCGACGAGCAGAACACGCTCAAGGAAGATCGTGCTACGCAGGCGGTGGATGCCGTGGTGCAGGCGCTGGCCACGCTGGTACAGGCGATGCGTACCGTCGCCCGGTGAAATGACGGTAATCGTTCACCTCCCCCCTTTGCAAAAGGGGGGCCGGGGGGGGATTTCACACCAGCGACGGGTTGCTAGCGAGTCCTGATCCATGCCGGATTTGAACGATCTCTACTACTATGCCCAGGTGGTGGAGCATGGCGGTTTCGCGCCTGCCGGTCGTGCGCTCGGCATTCCCAAATCGAAACTGAGCCGCCGGATCGCACAATTGGAAGAGCGGCTTGGAGTGCGCTTGCTACAGCGATCAACTCGTCGTTTTTCGGTCACCGAGATCGGACAGACCTATTACGAACATTGCAAGGCGATGCTGGTGGAGGCGAACGCCGCCGAAGAGGCCATCGCGCTTACCCATGCCGAACCCTGCGGCACCGTGCGTCTGAGCTGTCCAGTGGCGCTGCTGCACGCGCATATCGGGACGATGCTGGCCGATTTCCTGGCAACCCATCGCCAAGTCACCCTGCTGTTGGAGGCGACCAATCGTCGTGTCGATCCGATTGGCGAAGGCATTGACCTGGCCTTGCGGGTACGCCCGCCACCTCTGGAAGACAGCGACTTGGTCTTACGGGTCCTGGCGGATCGCGGGCAATGCCTAGTCGCCAGCCCAGCGTTGCTGGCGCGGCAAGGAGCACCCCGGTTCCCCGCCGATCTGGCGGAATGGCCGAGCATGGCCATGAGCGCGCCGCAGCAAAATCATCATTGGACGCTTTTCGGGCCGGGAGGAGCACAAGCCACGCTGTATCACACACCGCGCCTGGTGACGGACGACATGATCGCCTTGCGCGCCGCCACCGTAGCCGGAGTCGGCGTGACCCAGTTGCCGACCATGCTGGTGCGCGCTGAATTGGCGGTGGGAACGCTGATTCCGCTGCTGCCCGATTGGGCGCCACAACGGGAGATCATCCACGCCGTTTATCCCTCGCGGCGGGGATTGCTGCCGACGGTGCGCACCTTGATCGACGATCTGGTGCTTCGTTTCAAGCAGATGGATGAGGATTAAGCTACGAAGCGCCACCCAAGCGCCGCCATGCTGAAAAAACCGAATAGGTACAGGATAGAGGTCGGGCAAGCACCGGTCGCTCGTCGAAAGCATTCTGAAACCTTAAGCTTAGCGCGCTACGGTCGTTGCAATGCGGCTTCCACGGTATCGCGCGTTTCGCGTCCGCACAGAGTTTCGATCAGGATCAGGGCAAAATCCATGGCCGTTCCAGGGCCACGCGAAGTAATGAACATCCCATCGCGCACCACAGCGGCGCTACTGAGGCGAATTCCCGCCTGATCAGCCTGAGCATCGAGAATGCCCGGATAGGCGGTCGCTTCGCGATTTTCCAACAGGCCGGCGCTGGCCAGCACTTTCGGCGCGGCGCAGATAGCAGCCACGTAGCGGCCTTGCTCCGACATGCGCCGCAGCAATGCAGCGATGCGTTGATCCGCTTCCAGGCGTTGCGCACCGCCCAGGCCGCCCGGCAGGACGACCAGATCGAAATCCCGATCCAGCACTGCCTGTAAAGTCGTTTCCGGCATGAGCACCACCCCGCGTGAAGCGGTTACCGGACCGTCCTCCAAACCAGCCACCGTGACTTCGACGCCAGCCCGGCGCAGCAGATCAATAATCGTCACCGCTTCCAGTTCTTCACAGCCTTGAGCGAGAGGGACGAGGACATGCGCCATGAAATTTCTCCTTAAACTTAAAAGAACTTGAAATCCTTACCCCTTTCCACCGCCCTCCGGGAGCGGAGATTGCGGCGGAGCACTGCGACTTTGCAACAAGGTCATGCCCTTGAGCATATTCAGCGCTTCATAGAGCTGGTAATCGCTTTTCGCCAGCTCGCTATCGGAACCCACAGTAGTCTGAGGCATGGGCGGAAGCAGCGACTCGGCGTCATCGCTCACCGGTTCAGCGCCATTGCCGCCATCATTCTGTAAATGACCAGTCAGGTCTGCTTCCTTGAGCAGTGTGGCATCAGCGTCATCATCAGCGACCCTGAATGATTTGAGTTCAATATCGGGTTTGATGCCTTCCGCCTGGATCGAACGGCCGTTCGGGGTATAGTAGCGCGCTGTGGTCAGCTTGACCGCTGTACCGTTGCCCAGCGGTAGAATCGTTTGCACCGAACCTTTGCCGAAAGTACGTTCGCCCAGCACCAGCGCTCGCTGGTGATCCTGCAGCGCGCCGGCGACAATTTCCGAAGCTGAGGCTGATCCGCCGTTGACTAGCACGACCATCGGCGCTTTTTTCAACACGTCACCGGTAGTAGCGTTAAACGTTTGTTCAGAATCCTGATTGCGTCCCTTGGTTTGTACAATGACGCCGTCATCGAGAAAATCATCGGCGACGTCAACCGCGCCATTGAGCACCCCACCCGGATTATTACGCAAATCCAGGATTAACCCCTTGAGTACACCCTGGTTTTGCTGTTCAAGCGCTTTTACCGCTTCCTGGAGGTTCATTTCAGTCTTCGCCTGGAACTGGGTGATGCGTAGGTAGCCAAACCCAGGTTCCAGCAAGCGGCTTTTCACGCTTTTGACTTGAATGACCTCACGAACCAACTTGACTTTCAGAGGGTTCTTGGCGCCATCGCGCATAATGGTCAGCACAATGGAGGTGTTCGGCTTGCCGCGCATCCGGGCAATAGCGTCGGACAGGGTCATGCCTTTGACCGAGGCATCATCCAGGCGGATGATCAAATCGCCGGGCTGGATGCCTGCGCGTTGGGCCGGCGTGTCGTCAATTGGGGCAATAACCTTAATAAAACCATTTTCCTGTCCCACCTCAATACCCAGTCCGCCGAATTCGCCAGAGGTGCCAATCTGCAAATCCTGGAAAGCTTCAGCGTCCAGATAAGCAGAGTGCGGATCCAGGTTGCTTAACATGCCGCGAATAGCGTTTTCCAGCAGGGCCTTATCTTCAACTGATTCGACATAATCCTGCTTGACGGCATCGAGAACGCTGGTAAAGGTGCGTAGTTCATCAAGCGGCAGACGGTTTTCCGGCAACGCATCTTTTTCAGTCTGGACAGCATAAACTGTTGTTAACGAAACACCAGCCAAAAAGCTCAGCGCCAACGCTAGCGCCAAGCCATGTCGGGTTACAGCACTCATTTTCGCTCCGCAGCAATGCTCAGGGGAATTAATTATGGAGGTTTCAGATTTCGGGTTTCGGGTTTCGGGTTTCGGGTTTCGGGTTTCGGAAATGGAAGCAGAAACTTGATCCTGAATTTGTCGGGTTTCCAATCAGAAGAATAATAAATTATCGAGCTGATGCCCAACTAAGACAACGAAAGCGGCCTGGAAATTGCGCGATGGGGGTGGAAATTTTGGCGATGGCTGAAAGAGGCGTTGGGTTGCCAACAGATGGCAACCCAATCTGTGGTGCTGCGTTGCTCAGGCAAATCTGGATTCTGCTGCACTCCACTCAGGCTACGCATTCCATGCTGATGATGCCTGATGCCTGATGCCTGATGTTTTACTTCGCCTTGCCCTGGTTAGCGACGGCGTCCATCAGTTTCTTCAGTTCCTCGGGATCAGCAAGGTAGTAATTCTTGATGGGTCGCATGTTGGCGTCCAACTCATAGACCAGCGGCACGGCAGTCGGGACGTTCAGCGCAACGATGGCTTCGTCCGACAAGTCATCCAGATACTTGATCAAAGCGCGCAGGCTATTGCCGTGTGCGGCAATGACGACCCGCTTGCCGGAACGGATGGTGGGCACCAGGACGTCATGCCAGTAGGGCAACACCCGGTCAATAGTGAGCTTGAGGCTTTCGGTGCCGGGCAACACGCGCGGGTCAAGTTCGGCATAGCGCGGATCATTGCGCGGGTGCATTGGATCGCTCGCTTCAAGCGCGGGAGGCGGAATGTCAAAGCTGCGCCGCCAGATTTTGACCTGTTCCTCACCGTGCTTGGCGGCTGTTTC
>JAGRHK010000579.1 GCA_020444985.1 Candidatus Competibacteraceae bacterium | reverse complement strand
CCTATGTCCTGAACCGGCTGATTCTGGAACAGGCTGTGGGTGAGTTAGGGGTAGAAGACCTTGAAGCCGTCCAGAACTGGCTCTACACTCCCTGAGGCAACCGCGCCTAACTTTATCGAGCTGGCGCGCAGTGTGCTCGATATTGAAGCGGCTGCAGTTAAAGCGCTGAGTGGGCGACTTGATCAGCATTTTGCCCATGCTTGTGAATTATTATTAGGCTGCACCGGTCGCATTGTTGTCCTGGGGATCGGCAAATCCGGCCATATCGGCGGCAAGATTGCCGCTACTCTGGCCAGCACCGGCAGTCCGGCTTTTTTTGTACATCCTGCCGAAGCCAGCCATGGCGATCTGGGCATGATCACCCGGCACGACGTCGTACTGGCTCTGTCGAATTCGGGAGAAACCGAAGAAATCCGCACCCTGTTGCCGCTGATCAAGCGCCTGCGGGTTCCTTTAATCGCCCTGACCGGTAATCCCAACTCGACCCTGGCCAGCACTGCCGATGTGCATATCGATGTCAGTGTGGCGCAGGAAGCCTGTCCTTTGGGGCTTGCGCCTACCGCCAGCACTACCGCAGCCTTGGCAATGGGTGATGCCCTGGCCGTTGCACTACTCGATGCCCGCGGTTTTACCAGTGATGATTTTGCCCGCTCTC
>JAGRHK010000578.1 GCA_020444985.1 Candidatus Competibacteraceae bacterium | reverse complement strand
TCCGGGAATTGCAGGTACTCGGTCTCCGGATCGTCATGCTCACCGGCGACAACCGCCGCACCGCCGCCGCAGTGGCCGCGCCGCTGGGCATCACCGACGTGGAGGCGGAGGTCGATCCAGCGGGTAAAGCCGCCCATGTCCAAAAACTCCGCAAAGAAGGCAGGCACCCCGCCATGGCGGGCGACGGGATCAACGACGCGCCCGCTCTCAGCGAGGCGGATGTCGGCATCGCCATGGGGACCGGCACCGATGTCGCCATGCAAAGCGCGGGCATCACCCTAGTAAAAGGTGACCTGCACGGCATCGCCCGGGCCGTCCGTCTGAGCCGGGGCGTGATGCGCAATATCCGCCAGAACCTGTTTTTTGCCTTCATTTACAACGCGGCAGGCATTCCGATTGCCGCCGGAGTGCTCTATCCGATCACTGGCACCCTGCTCAGTCCGATCCTCGCAGGCGCGGCAATGTCCCTGTCCTCGGTCTCGGTCATCCTCAATGCGCTGAGATTAAGCCGGATCAGGCTCTAAACCGCTCATCCACATGGAGAATTCATACCACGCTTCCAAGAAACCCCACTGGGTTTCCCGCACGGAAAAAGGTCAGAAACTACTCAAGGGTTTTCCATGAAGTCGGTGTAATACCCATGAACCAGTTGTTCC
>JAGRHK010000577.1 GCA_020444985.1 Candidatus Competibacteraceae bacterium | reverse complement strand
GGTAGCCGTCCTTGCCACCCCAGGTCACGCCGAAGGGCGGATTGCTGAGCATGTAGTCGAAGTGGTTGGCAGGATCGGTCTCGGGGAACTGGTCGCCGGGTTCCTTGCTCTGCGGGTCGTGGGGGATGAGGGAATTTCCCCAGTGGATCGTGGCGTGCGACTCGCCGCGGATCAGGGACTCGGAGCGGGCGATGGCGTAGGTTTCCGCCATCAGCTCGGTGCCGTGCAGGGTGATGAGGCGATCGACCCGTTCCCTCTCCTCCTTGGTCTTGGCCTTGTCGAGCAGGTGCTCCTTGGCCACGTAGAGCATGCCGCCGGTGCCGCAGGCCGGGTCGTAGATCGAGGTGTGGCGGTCCGGGATGGGGATTTCCAGCAGCTCAACCATCAGGCGGATCACCTCGCGGGGCGTGAAGTGGTCACCCGCCGCCTCCGCGTGGGCTTCCGAGAACCGCCGGAGCAGGTCCTCATACACGTAGCCCATTTCCAGGCTGGAGAGCTTTTCCGGGCCGACATCGAGGGTGGAATACTGGTTGAGGATCGGTGCCAGGCGGGCGTTCTTGACCATTTTCCCGACCACCGCCCGGTAGTCGAAGCTGTCGAGGATGTCCTGGACGTTCTCCGAGAAGCCCTTGAGGTAGGCACGGAAGTTTTTCTCCA
>JAGRHK010000576.1 GCA_020444985.1 Candidatus Competibacteraceae bacterium | reverse complement strand
TCGCGCCAGATCCACGAGATTCTCGGTAATGAAGGACACGTTATCGAGTCCGTGTTTGTCCAGCACCGCCTTGGGCAGGGTCAATTTCAGCAGCGAATAAATGCTGAACGTACCCAAATAGCGGCCCTGGTCGTCCACCACGGGCAGGTGGCGTAGATGGTGTTTGAGAATGCGGTCGGCGGCGGTAGCGACCGTATCGGACGGACGCAGCGTCATCGGGTTGGGGTTCATGAGGATTTTTGCGTTCATACAGTACCTTGGGTTGATGAAAAGAACAGCGGCGTGGCCGTTTGAAACGATCCGCCGCCGGCAAGCGGCTTCAGCCGAACGTGCCGCCGTTCCAGCCCCAGTGGGTGGCGGCGACACTGGTGAAGCCAAGGTAAATCCGATCGGGCGGAATGCCGAGTTGCTCGTGCAGCAGGGCGCAGACGCGCTCGGACAAGGTGCGATTGACCTCGCCGCTCAGGCCGCCGATGCTGCGGATCTCGGCATAGGCGGCCGGACCTTCGGCCCCGCCCATCAACATCGCGGTCTGGTCGATGGTGACCATGACGTAGCGTTCCGGTTTGCCGATGCATTCGGCGATGATCCGCGAGAGCGGAGCGAGCAACTCATGGCGCTGCTGGTTGGAAAGCGGGCTTGAGGTTTGCAGGGCGAG
>JAGRHK010000575.1 GCA_020444985.1 Candidatus Competibacteraceae bacterium | reverse complement strand
TCCGACAGCACCGCCACGGAACGGCCGGCTTCAAGATGCGCCGCGAGATCCTGAGCCGAGCGGTCGAAGAAGCCGGTGATCGCGCAGCGATAGTCCTCATGCGTGCGTTCGACCTCGGTGGTGACGGGGTAAAGCAGCGGGAGCTCGATCGCGTCCGGCCGGATATGGGCATCGACAATGCGGCGCGCATTGCTGGCGTTGCCCTTCTTGGCAAAGTGCGCAACGACATCGGCCTCGGCCAGAACGCGCGCGGCTTTCAGCGTCAGCAATTCGGGATCGCCGGGACCGGTGCCGACACCGAACAGACGGGCTCTTGCGTTGCTGCTCACAGGCCGGGCCTCGCCAGCGAGTTGATTGCGGCCGCTGTCATGGCCGAACCGCCCAGCCGGCCGCGCACAATCGCCCAGGGGACGCCGTAGGTACTTGCCGCGAGCGCATCCTTCGATTCCGCTGCGCCTACGAAACCGACCGGCATGCCAATTATCGCCGCGGGTCGCGGTGCGCCTTCATCCAGCATTTCAAGCAGGTGAAAGAGCGCGGTCGGCGCGTTGCCGATGGCGACGAGCGCTCCTTCCAGACGGTCGCCCCACAAATGCATGGCGGCGGCGGAGCGCGTATTGCCGATCTTCTTCGCGATCTCTGGGGTCTGCGGGTCTCGCA
>JAGRHK010000574.1 GCA_020444985.1 Candidatus Competibacteraceae bacterium | reverse complement strand
GATATCTCCTCGGCGGCATTCTTCCTGGTCGGTGCCAGTATCGGGCCGGGCTCCGAACTGCTGTTGGAACATGTTGGTGTCAATCCGACCCGCACCGGGGTGATCGACATCCTGCGCCTGATGGGGGCCGATATCGAGGTGTTGAACCCACGACTGGCCGGCGGCGAGCCGGTGGCCGATCTGCGAGTGCGCCACGCACCGTTGCATGGCATCCAAATCCCCGAGGATTTGGTCCCGTTGGCCATCGACGAATTTCCCGCATTGTTTATCGCCGCCGCCTGCGCCGAGGGCATCACCGTGCTGACCGGCGCCGAGGAGTTGCGGGTCAAGGAAAGCGACCGGATTCAAGTGATGGCCGACGGTCTGATGGCACTGGGCATCGCCGCTGGGCCGACCACGGACGGCATCGTCATTCGGGGTGGCACGCTGTCTGGAGGCACGGTCGACAGCCATGGCGACCACCGTATCGCCATGAGTTTTGCCATGGCCGCGCTGCGATCCCGCGATCCGGTTTCAATCCGCGATTGCGCCAATGTCAACACTTCCTTTCCCGATTTTGTGGCTTTGGCGCGCATCGCCGGTCTGAATCTGGCGGAGCGGGAGGCGGCATGAGCGACGAAGTGCCGGTCATCGCCATCGATGGGCCGAGCGGGGTTGGCA
>JAGRHK010000573.1 GCA_020444985.1 Candidatus Competibacteraceae bacterium | reverse complement strand
CGTCCATGTTCAGCACCGCGACCGAGGCGAGCGTGGTGTGGGGCGCGTAGAGGAAGACCACGGCCGAGACCGTCGTCATGGCGTTGACGAAGAGGTAGATCGAGATATCGAGGATGGCCGGCAGCGAGACCGGCACCGTCACCTGCGCGAACAGCCGGTGGAAGGGCTGCTTCAGGGACGCCGACACCGCCTCGAACTCGGGGTCCATCTGTTTCAGCGCGGTCAACGCCGTCAGATGCGACACGGTGTAGAAATGTGTGACCGTGCAGACGACGAGGATCGCCATGGTGCCGTAGATGGCGTGCAGCGGGTTCGCCGGATCGTTGAAGAAGAAGATATAGGCGAGGCCGAGCACCATGCCCGGGATCGCCATCGGCATCATGGCAAAGAGGTGGAAGAGCGTGCGCCCGCCGGTGAAGCCGCGCGACTTCTCGACCATGTAGGCGCCGGTGAAGACGATCACCGTGCCGATCGCCGCCGTCCAGAGGGCGAGCTCGATCGAGTTCCAGAACGAGGCCCAGCCGCCGCCGTCGACGATGTCGAAGTTGAAGTTATGGAGCGTCAGCTCGAGGTTGTAGGGCCACAGCTTGACGAGGGCGGCGTACTGGCAGACCGCCAGCAGGCCAGCGATGAAGAGCGCAACCAGCAGGCAGTAGACGAGCGCAACATTGTCGATGA
>JAGRHK010000572.1 GCA_020444985.1 Candidatus Competibacteraceae bacterium | reverse complement strand
CTGGGCCAGCGTCGCGCCGACTCCGTGGCCAGCTACCTGACCGCCCGGGGCGTACCCAGCTCCATCATCTCGACTCGCAGTCGCGGCGAACTCGACCCGGTCGCCCCCAACACCCTGCCGAACGGCAAGGACAACCCCGCTGGCCGCGCGCTGAATCGCCGCGTGGTGATCACCGTGACCGCCATGGAACACGTTATCAGCCAGTAGTAAGCTGCCCGCGTTTTTCGGCCTCCAGCGCCCCGGTTCGCCGGGGCGTTTTTTTGCGCTGTCCCGGTTCGCCGCTAAATCCGCCATCATCGCTCGGAGAACCCCGTATGCCGCAAGCCATCTCCGCCCTGCTCAACGCCCGCTGGATCGTTCCGGTCGAACCGGAAGGCCGGGTTCTCGAACATCACACCATCGCCGTTCAGAACGACCGCATTCTCGCCATCCTGCCGCGGGATCAGGCAACGGCCCGCTTCAGCGCCGAGGCGTGTCTGGACTTCGAAACGCACGTTCTCATCCCCGGTCTGGTCAACACCCATACCCATGCCAGCATGACCCTGCTGCGCGGACTGGCCGACGATCTGCCGCTGATGGCCTGGCTGCAAGACCATATCTGGCCCACCGAAACCCGCTGGGTCGATCCCGAATTCGTCCGTGCCGGAACCCGACTGGCGATCGCCGAGATGCTGCGCGGCGGCACCA
>JAGRHK010000571.1 GCA_020444985.1 Candidatus Competibacteraceae bacterium | reverse complement strand
CATGCCAAACATCAGAAACCAGCCGGGATCATCTACCAGCACGGCATCGCCGGGCCGCAGAAACTGGCGGGCAATCAGATCCAGCGCCTGCGTGACCCCGGCGGTAAGAACGATCTGTTCTGGAGCGGCGGCGATCTCGATCTCAGCCAGCGTGATCTGCAATTGACTGCGTAGCGGCGCATAGCCTTGCGGTTCGCCATAGCCGAGCAACGACGCGCTATCGCCCCGGGTTGTCGCCCGTAATCCACGACCGAGCAGCGCGCTGTCCAGCCAGTCGGGGGGCAATAAACCAGAGCCGGGCATCCGTTCCGGCGGCAGTTCCTGGAACATGGCCCGCGCCAGCCAGACCACATCCAGGGTCGGCGGCGGCGCAGTGACCGTGGGCGATGCAGTCAGCGGGCGGCGCTCACGAACATAAAAACCGGAACCGCGCCGGGATTCCAGATAGCCCTGAGCCACCAGCCGCTCGTAAGCCTCGACCACGGTAAAGCGTGATACGCCATGCCGATCAGCGCACTGTCGAATCGAAGGCAGGCGACTGCCGGGGCGCAACAGGCGTTGATCCATGCGATGACGCAATTCGTTGCACAGCCGCGCTACCAGGGTCATGCTCGACTCGCCCGTTAATGACATCCAGTGCGTTGTTTTAGCCCGTGGCGACGCAGAATGAATTTCTGTGCTTTCGTGAAGTGTCATGGCGGCAACTCCAGGCCAGTCAGGAGAAAGAATTCAGTACAGAATAGTGATTGTCTTTAAAATTGTAT
>JAGRHK010000570.1 GCA_020444985.1 Candidatus Competibacteraceae bacterium | reverse complement strand
AGGCGGAAGTGGCGGAACTGGGCGACGAGGAGCGGCAGGAATTCCTGGATGCGCTCGGTATCGAGGAGCCAGGCCTGAATCGCGTCATCCGGGCCGGCAACCGCCTGCTCGGTCTGCAGCAGTACTTCACTGCGGGCGTGAAGGAAGTACGCGCGTGGACCGTTCGCGTCGGCGCGAAGGCACCCCAGGCGGCAGCAGTTATCCACACGGATTTCGAAAAGGGCTTCATACGTGCCGAGGTCATCGGCTACGAGGACTTCATTGCCTGCGGTGGTGAGCAGGGTGCCAAGGACGCCGGCAAATGGCGGCTGGAAGGCAAGGACTACGTGGTGCAGGACGGGGATGTCATGCACTTCCTGTTCAACGTGTAGGTCAAGGCGCTTGCCACCGGGTTAATTTTGCGGCCCCGATCGAGCCGCGATGAACCCCAAGCAAGCCCTTCCCGTGCTGGCCACCGCCCTGTTGTTGGCAGCCTGCGGAGAAAGCACACCCGAAGCCATGGAGACCACCCTTGTGAACCCCCTGTTGGAACCCAGCGACCTGCCGTTCGGGGCGCCCCGATTCGACCGCATCACCGAGGCCGACTTCCGGCCCGCCATGGAGGAGGCCATGCGCAGGCAACTGGCCGAGGTGGAGGCCATCGTTTCCGCGCCCGAGGCCCCCACGTTCGAGAACACCATCGTGGCCCTGGAGCGCTGCGGTCAGGACCTGGGCCGTGCCGCCAGTGTGTTCTACAACCTGACCGGCAGCGCCACCAACGACGAACTGCAGGCCATCAAGGCC
>JAGRHK010000056.1 GCA_020444985.1 Candidatus Competibacteraceae bacterium | reverse complement strand
CTCTGAAAGAGAAGCGATTGAAACATGCTGAGCGCCGTCATAGAGCACCTTGTCGTAAATTTCATCGGCGTAGATAATGAGTTGATGCTGACGCGCGATTTCAATAATCGCTTCCAACCATTCTTTAGAGTACAGAGCGCCCGTTGGATTGTTCGGATTGATCACAACGATTGCGCGGGTGCGGGGAGTGATCTTGTTGCGAATATCATCAAGATCCGGAAACCACCCGGAGGATTCGTCACAGTGATAATGGCGCGGCGCTCCCCCCGACAGACTGACTGCTGCGGTCCACAACGGATAGTCCGGGGCTGGAATCAGCACCTCATCGCCGTTGTTCAGCAGCGCCTGCAGCGCCATGACGATCAACTCGGATACGCCATTGCCGATATAGATATCCTCAATCTGTACGCCCGGAACCTGCTTTTGCTGGGTATAGTGCATAACCGCCTTGCGCGCGGCGAACAAGCCCTTGGAATCACAGTAGCCGGAGGCATCCGGCAAATTGCGGATGATATCCTGCACCATTTCTTCAGGGGCCATGAAGCCGAACGGCGCCGGGTTGCCAATATTGAGTTTAACGATCCGCTGGCCCTCTTCTTCCATCTGTTTGGCGCGCGCCAGCACCGGTCCACGGATGTCATAGCAGACATTGGCCAATTTGACGGATTTGAGGATAGTTTGCATAAAATTCGATCCTGCCTAGGAAAATTTGACGTTATTAACCACCGGTCGTCATCGCCGAACCTTGGCGATGGCTGACCCTTTGCTACCGGCCTGGAGGAATGTATGGCTTATCGCCGCTATCATCGCCGTGCGTTGGACGATTCTACCGAACAGCCCGGAGAAGGGGGAGATACCTTGGATTTTTTGTCATTCGGTTTAGACGATGACGATCTCGAATTCGATGATGACGCCGAGTCCCTGCTGGAGGAACTGGCGCATTTGAGTCCGGCTTATCCAGCGACTCGACGGCGGTGGGTGCTGCGCGCCTGGTTGGGGGTGCGTCCGGAACGGGTGGAAACCTACCTGCGCCAACATCGGCAAAATCGCTTGCTGGAGGCGCTGGGCATCAGCCTGCGCGGTTCGATTGAATCGGCCTTGCAGCGACAACTGAGCAAACTGGATCCGGAGCGGCGCACCCGCGATCAACGACCGCCTTTCGGTAACGCCGCCGCTATCGCCGCCGCCTTGGGCCTGGCGCCGCTGGAGTGCGAACTGCTGCTCCTGGTCGCCATGCTGCACCTTGACCCAATGCTGTATGCGGCGTGTCGTCCGCTGGGCGAATTCAATCGTCGGGGCGCGTGTGCGGCGCTGGCCACCATGCTCGGGACGCGGGCGGAGGTCGTGTATCGAGCTTTGTTGCCCAGTGGCTTGCTGGCCCGCACGGGGTTGATTCGCATTGACGATAGCCACCGCTATCACTTGAAGGCCAAGCTCGACATTCTGGATCGCCTGCCGCATTTGCTGCTCAACGAGCGTCTGGATACCGCCATTTTGTTCCAGAACTATGTGGCGCCCGCCCATCCGGCAACTTTGGCTATGGAAGACTTTGCGCATCGCGCTGAAGACTTCGATCTGGCCTGTCGGTTATTGGCCCGGACGGCGGCGAACGCAGAACCCGGCGTCAATCTGCTGTTATATGGCCCCCCCGGCACCGGTAAGACGGAACTGGCGTTGACCCTGACCCAGTCTGCCGGCATTGACCTGTTCGCCGTACAGGCCAGTGATGAGGATGAGGACCCGCTCAACGCCCGGCAACGCTTGTCCCGCCACAGCCTGGCGCAACATCTGCTGGCCCGCCGTCGCCAGTGCGCCTTGTTATTTGATGAGGCCGGCGATGTTCTTTCGGAAAGCAGCGAGCTGGATTTAGCCTTCCTCATGCCCCAGCGTGATAGTGGAATTAATAAAGGCTGGTTGAATGGCGTGTTGGAACAGAATCCGGTGCCAACGATCTGGGTGGTTAATCGCATCGATACCGTCGATCCAGCTTTTCTAAGGCGCTTTGATTTGCAGTTGGAGCTGGATATTCCGCCCCGACCTGCGCGTGAACGCATTATCCGCCGCCATCTGGACGGGTTGCAGGTTGATGCGCGCTGGATTGCCGAGCGGGCGGAAGATCCTCATCTGAGTCCGGCGCTGGTGCAGAAGGCGGCGCGCATGGCGCATCTGTTGCCGGAAGTCTTCGCCGAGCAAAGAGAAGCCTTATTAGGCCGAGTGCTGGATCATGCGCTGGCGGCCACCCGCCACGGTGAGCCGCCTTTTCAGCCGACTACGGTGGGGATCGGCGATGACTATGATCCGAATCTGATCAACTGTGATTGCGACTTGGCGAAACTGGTGCGGGGATTGACGCGCCAGGGCCGGGGGCGCATTTGCCTGTATGGACCTTCCGGGACGGGCAAAAGCGCCTTTGCCGCTTGGCTAGCCCGCAAACTGGATCGGCCGTTACTGTTGCGCTCCGCTTCTGATCTGCTGAATCCATTGGTGGGGGTCACCGAGGAACGGATTGCCCAGATGTTCCAGGAAGCCCGACAAAGCCGAGCGGTGTTGCTGATTGATGAGGCGGACTCGTTCCTGCGCGCTCGCCAGTATGCCCGCCAGACCTGGGAAGTGACGCAAGTCAACGAGTTGCTGGTGCGCATGGAGCAGTTTGACGGCATTCTGCTGTGTGCGACCAACCGGGTCAACGATCTGGACCCGGCGGTGCGGCGGCGGTTCGATGTGAAGGCGCGGTTCTGGCCGCTCGCTGCCGAGCAGGCGGAACAGTGTTTGCGCCGCACACTTGGCGAGGCGGGGGCTGACGAGGATCTTTCCGAAGATTTTTTGACCCGATTCTGGGCCTTGGGGGCGCTGACTCTTGGCGATTTCGCCACAGTGCGCCGCCGCGCTGCGCTGCTCGATCAGCCACTGACGCCTGAGTTATTGCTGGCGGCGCTGGGGGAAGAAGCGGACTTGCGGCGGCAGATGGAAGAGGATTGAAAATCAGCGATATTCGCAGGAGTTCGCGGGCGTGGGGGCGATAACCGTAAAATCGCCCGCCCGCTGCTCTTTCCCTTCGGCGGTGTCGGCAGGGACTTCATGTCAACTGAAAGATAATGAATAGAAAAGATCAATTTATTTATTTTCTATATATTTCTATTATGGTGATTTTTCCATTCGCATTGTCTTTTTATTTTTTAATTACTAGTGAATCTATTAAAGATTTATTTAATATCATCTTAGAAGATAATAAACTACCCTTTGCAGCTCTTCTCTGGCTCAATGTGATGATTGGTTTAGTGCGAGTGCTTTTTGACATGCAGAAAAAGATAAATAAAAAGGATAAGGGTGCAAGCGCTTAGGGCGTGTTAGCGAAATGATCTCAAGACCGGTAATGGGATTTTTAAAATCGGAGGTGGGGGGAATGAGGGATATCTCGATATTGGAACGATAACGGTACTTCTATTGGGTTGTTTTCAGCGTGGACCTCTCTATTGACTGCGGCCTTCTCAATAACGGACGTCTTAATCTTTATCCTAGCGATGCGATAATGTCTATTTTTTTATTTCTTAATGAATATTTTAACTATAGAACTTCAAGCGGTTGACCACGGATGCTTGGTGATGGGGCATACGGGATTTGTGTTCGAAGTTGTGGCGCTTATTTACGCATTTGCTGGCGTAATTGGTGTTACGGTAGGCGCATGCCAATAGCGCTTCCAGTAAGAAGCGCTATTGGCATAGCAGTTCAGTTAATGCATGTATGAGGAATGGATAATGGAGTTTCTTTTTCCGTTGTTGATAGCGATATCGATATCTACGTTATCATGTAGTATTTTTTTTATATTAATAAAGCCAACGTATTCAGAAGTCGTCCTGTGGTGGGTTCTTTTAGTATATAGCTTTACATTAATGGGTAGGGTCGGTGCGTTTAATTTGAGTGATGAACTGGTTAGGCCTGAAATTTATTTGTTTATTTTTATTGCGCCTTTTGTGTTGCATTATTTCATGGAGATAGGATTTGATGATGAATCAGATGGTATTTTCCAGGTATTGTATACAATTATATTGTTCTCTTCTCTTACGATCATTGCACTTAATAGCAGGAAATTTATTTACGAAATAATTCATGGTGGGTTGTCGATTTATGAGGCGGTTGGTATTTTATTATCGGTAGAGTTTTTTATTTTTTCTGTTGGGTTATTTAATATATTAGACATAAGGAAGCGGCGGGCTAATAACAGAAAATGAAAGAAAAACGCTACGAAAAAGTTTAGGAAGACCATGATTACCTACATATTTATTATGGCAATCCCTTCAATAGTAATGATTATTTTTTTATTATTTTGGGCATTAAAAAATAATAAAATAAACATTGAATTCTCGCCTTTGATGTGGTTTGTTGTGCCGGTAGTTATGATATTTTCTGTGGTTGGATTTGGTTTAGGGGAATGGTTTATTTTTAAATTTATTCCTGAACCACTTTCTTCAAAGGTATTTTTTTGGTTTGGCGCAATGATAATTGGCCTACCTGCTGCACTGATGTTGTGGCTCAATGAGAAGCTTACAGACAAGTCAGATAAAAACTCAAAAAAGAAGAATACTAAAAGACCCAAGGCTGTAGATACGATTGGGAAAGAGTAATTATACGCATGCAGGTCACTGACTAATTTATGAATTATAGGTGCGCATTTGCGCTAGGAGGAACTTAGTGTGCTGGCCGAGATTCGCACTGCGCTGGCTGCGGGTTTAGAGGTCATCACCCATACCAATGCCATTCTGAAGGAGAAATATGCGCTTTAAGATGACATTAGTAACAATAATAACACTAATATATTACTTGATAGTTAATTATTTTTTACAAAAATCAAGTATATTTGATTATATACTAACGATAATAATTGCCTGTATATTAATAATCGATAATGATAGAGATATAAATAAGCATATGCTTGATATAAGCATAGCGATATTTATATTAATTTTGGCAGTATCAAGCCATTAAACGAGATCGCTTGTCAGGCTGATGTAAATTCAAGCGAAGAGGTAAAAGGTAAGCCACCTGGTGAAACGTAACTCGTCTGGCCCCAGGCTGCGCAGGCGCTCGTTGGGATTGAGCCGGTCGAGGAACGCCTGCCGTTCCAGAATTTGATGTCACAACGTCTGCCAGCGCGCCCGATACAAGGGTTGAGCCGGTGGCGCGCCATTGCTCCTGGGCTGCATGCTGACCCACAACATGCCTTGCGTCGGACGCGGCGTGCTGGCGGGCAAGACCAAAGTACGAGCATTGCCCTGGTCAGGCAATTCGCCCAGCATCACGGGCGGACTGTCGCCACGCTTCAGCCATAGCAAGCAATGCTGATCGGTAGGCACATTCATGACCCGCAGACTGTTGACGTGTAGCTGTCCATCCTCGGCCATCGCCACGGTCCACAATACATCATGATTCGGGTCGCGGATGGCGGCGAACGGCAGCTCGCCTACAGACTGCGGAACGACTAGCGGAGGCGCCAGGGCCACGACCGCCGCTAAAACGCTTGCTAGGGCTAAACCCCGCCAGAGCGCCAGATTGTTCCACCAGGAACGGGAGGGGGCGACGGGAAAGAGCCGCTGTTCCAGACCGCGCCAGACTTCTGGGGGCGGCGCTGCTACCGGGCTGGCAGCCGCCAGGCGATTCAGACGATACTCCCAGCCGTTCACGGCCTTGCGCAGCGCAGGATGCGCCGGCAACAGGCTTTCAAAGCGCCGTCGCGCTGCGCCGTGCAATGTGCCAAGGACATATTCGGCGGCGAGCGCGTCGCGCAACGCGGGGTGATGCAGGTTCATGGCGATTCCCCCAAACAGGTTTTCAGACGTTGCAGACTGCGTCGCACCCAGGCTTTGACGGTGCCCAACGGTCGATTCAGTCGCTGGGCAATGACATCGTGGGTCAGACCTTCGTAATACGCCAGGAAGACAGCGCGGCGCGGTTCCGGGTCAATCGTTTCCAGGCAACGGGTCAACCCGATCTCGCTTTGCTCCGTATGCAGGCGCTCCTCTGGACCTGGCCCTTCATCCGCCAACAGCGCCCAACCTTCCTCGCCCAGTTCCGCCCGTCGGCGTTGATCGCCGCGCCGCGAACGGTCGATGGCCAGACGGCGAACAATGGTTCCCATCCAGGTCAGCGGTTGGCCCAAATCGGGTCGATAATCGCTGGCGCGCTGCCAGATGCGCATAAAGCCTTCCTGCAACAAATCAGCCGCCAGTTCGCGATCATGGGTCACGCCCAGCAGCAGACCGTAGAGCTTTGGCGCTGCCTGTTGATACAACGCTTCAAAGGCGCGCCGGTCATGCAGTGCGCAACGGGCCAGCAAGTCAGCCAGTAAATCGGAAGATGCCATCATGAAGATGTAATGCTCACGCCGGAATTAGAGGCCATCCTGTGGCTGGGGCATGGGCGGCAGAATACGGACCGCCTTCATGGCAATCATCCACAGGCGTGGAGATCAGGCATTCATTATAGGCGCTTCCAGCACGCGCTCACTCAGCCAGCGCGCCAATGCCGCGCTGAAATCCAGAGTGGGATCACTTTCCAAACCACTTTCTGCAACTTCAGCCAACGGTCGCTGTGCAGCAAATGCCGTCAGCAGGGCACACTCGCCAGCCGTGAGCAGACCTTGACGAACGACCCCATTCCGACGCCAGATCATGACGCTTTCGGCTTGGCAAAGATCGACGGTTTCCAGCGGCGGGCCATTGGGTTGATGCGCAGCCCAGATCGCATGGATCGGCCAGACTGAGGCCAGCCAGCGCGTAGTCGGGCGCACCTTGATGCGCAAGTCCCCCAGTTCTTCAGGCGGTACCGTCGCCAGCTGGGCAGGCGTCAGCGCCGCACTTTCAGCGGCGAACAAGGCTTCGTTGCGCGCCCATTCCAGCCGCGCCACATCCGCCAGCCAAGGCAGTTCCGCCACCGGGCAAAAATGGGTTAGAAAATCGGCGAAATCAGGGCTGTAGGCATAAAGCACGGGCGCTTGCGGAGGATGTTCCGTAATAAAAGTCAACACGGCAGCGGTGAAGCATTCCGCGCCGATGAGTTGCCGGATTACCGGAAAAGCGGCTTCCAACACGCTCAATAGCGCATGGCGGACGTTGTTGCGATAGACCGCTAAACGACGTTCGCGCTGATGCGGTGGGTCAGCCAGCAGCGCAAGCAGCGCTGGGTCGAAACCGCCCGGCTCTAGCAGGGTGTCCCGCATCCGGGTTTGCCATTCAGCCAGGCGCATTGGCGCTCTCCCGTAAGCAGGTTCCGGCTCGTTCAGCCTCGGCCAGCAGCCCCGGTAATTCCGGGATCTGCGTGTCTCATTCCACCAGCACTGGACGAGGACCGGTCAGGCGCAGGGTTGTCGTCAGCAATGCCCAGACCGGCTCGGTAACCGGGGAACCGTGATCATCGATTAATAACTCACCCCAGGACGTGGCTACACGGGCATGTCCTGCAATGTGGATTTCGCCGACTGCCTGCAATGGCAGCGCTTTTAACGCCACTTCGGGATCGCCGCCATGATTCGCTGCGCTGACATAAAGATTGTTCACATCCAGAAGCAGACCGCAATCGGTGCGCCGCACCAGTTCACTCAGGAAAGCAGCTTCGTCCCAGTCTGTCTGCTGAAAGCGTAGATAAGTGGACGGGTTTTCGACCAGCAGGCGCCGGCCCAGCGCCGCCTGCGCCTGTTCGATGTTGGCGGCGACGATGGCCAGCGCTTCATCGGTGTAGGGCAGGGGGAGCAAATCGGCCAGAAAGGTCCCGTCCGGGGCCGTGGACCACGCCAGATGTTCGGAAATCGCTGCGGGTTCCAGTCGGTCATACAATTCCCGCAAACGCGCCAGATGCGCCGCATCCAACCCCTTCGCCGATCCCAGCGATAAACCGACTCCGTGACAACTCAGCGGATAGTCGCCGCGCAGCCGCTCCAGAGCCGCGATGCGCGGACCGCCGGGTGCGAGATAGTTCTCGCTATGGACTTCCAGCCACGCCGTCGGTTGCGGCGCGGCCAGAAACGCAGGCCAATGAGGATGGCGCAAACCAATGCCCGCCTGGGCGGGCAGCGTAGCGCGATTGCGGGAGTCGAGCATGAGGATCAGCTTGACTTGGCGGGCATGCCCTGGCCTTTGAATGCTTCGAGTTTGCCGCCCATCTTCTCGCACGTGCCCTTGGCGGTAGACTTCCAGTCCTGA
>JAGRHK010000569.1 GCA_020444985.1 Candidatus Competibacteraceae bacterium | reverse complement strand
GCCAGCAACCACGCCGCGACAGCCGGCGGTACTTCGCGTTGGGCACGGCCGCTGACGTAAATGCCGATGTGGCCACCCTGGAAGGAAAACTCCGTGTAATCCCGACTGCCACAGCATTCCGCCAAGGCCTTGGAAGCGGCGGGCGGCACCAGGTGGTCCTGAGCGGCATACACATTCAGCACTGGCATGACGATGTTCCCCAGATTCACTCGCCGGTCGCCGATATTCACTTCGCCCTTGATCAGCTTGTTCTGTTGAAAGAAATCCTTGGCAAACTGGCGGAACGCCGCGCCGGCTTGGTCCGGGCTATCGAAAATCCATTTTTCCATCCGCAGAAAGTTTTTTAGCGCTTGGATATCATCGAAAACATCCGTTAGATCCACATACTTTTGTCCAGCTAGCCGAAAGGGACTCAATGACAAGAAGGCAAAGTTGAGCATTTGGCCAGGCAGGTTGCCGAAAGTGTCCACCAGCAAATCGACATCGATGTATCGGATCAGATGGCTTAAGATATTGTCCGGCGTATTGAAGTCTACTGGTGTCACCATTGTTACCAAATTGCGGATTTTTTCAGGGTAAAGCGCGGCAAAACAGAGACTTAATGCGCCGCCTTGACACACACCAAGCAAGTTGATGGTGTCCACCCCATGCCGTTCACTCAGGATATCCACGCAGCGGTCCATATAGCGATAAATATAATCGGCTAGGGTCAGGGTTCGGTCGCTGGCGTCTGGATAGCCCCAATCGATCAAATAAACATCCAGGCCGGCGTTTAACAGACCTCGGATCATTGAGCGATCTTCCTGCAAATCCATCA
>JAGRHK010000568.1 GCA_020444985.1 Candidatus Competibacteraceae bacterium | reverse complement strand
CAACGCAACAAGATTTCCGGCGCAAATCGCAGGCCCGTGGGATTGTTGGGGTGAACCAATACCAGCACATCCAGGCGATCCACTGCCGTCTCCAGTTCCATAACAGTCAGCGTTTCAACGACGTGACCGGCTCGTTGCCAGGCATGAGCATGTTCGGCATAGCTGGGATGCAGTACCCCCATTCGACCCGGTTTCCGCAACAACGGTAAGGCTTGAATCGCCGCTTGTGAACCGGCGACCGGCAACAGATGGGACGTACCGTAATAAGCCGCCGCCGCTGCTTCTAAACCATCCTCCCGTTCGGGTAGGCGTTGCCAGGCTATGGCCGGGACCGAGGGAACCGGCCACCCCTGAGGGTGAATGCCGGTAGACAAGTCTAGCCAGTCATTGAGAGGAATCCCGTACCGCGCCGCCGCCGCTCGCAACGCGCCGCCGTGTTCAAGCAAGAATCAACCCTCCCAGAGCGATGATTCCCAACCACAGCCACAAGGCCCGCCGTACTAACTGGACGGCGCGACCGATGTCTTTAGCGCAGGGAACCAGGCCCTCGCCCAGCACCGGACGCGACTGCCACGCCCCGTCATAACGCGCTAATCCACCGAGCGCCAGACCCAGCGCGCCCGCGCCCGCCGCCATCACCGAACCAGCGTTGGGACTTTTCCAGCCCGGCGCCTGTTCCCGCCAGCAGCGCCAAGCCACTCGCGGATGATCGCCCACCGCCATATAGCCCAGAGCGGTCAACCGGGCCGGCGCCCAGTTCAGAGCATCATCCAACCGCGCCGCCGCCCAGCCGAAGTGCAAGTAACGCGAGGTGCGATAACCCCACATTGCATCCAGAGTATTAGCCAGCCGGTACAACACCACGCCTGGAGCGCCAGCCAACACGAACCAGAACAGCGCGCCAAAGATGGCGTCGCAGCCGTTTTCCAACACCGACTCTACAGTCGCTCGACTGATTTGTTCCTCATCC
>JAGRHK010000567.1 GCA_020444985.1 Candidatus Competibacteraceae bacterium | reverse complement strand
CATGCCGATGTGCCGGGCGTCGAGGCCAAGGATATTGATATCACCCTGGACAATGGCGTGCTGACCTTGAAGGGGCAGCGGACGTTTGACAAGCAGGAAGAAACGCAGAATTACCGCCGGGTGGAACGGGTGCGCGGGACATTCCTGCGGCGGTTCTCATTGCCGGATGCAGTAGATGCCGAAAAGGTAGCTGCCAAGTGCAAGGATGGCGTGCTGGAGGTCATTGTGCCCAAGCGCGAATCGGCGCAACCTCGGCGTATCGCCATCGAAGGCTGATAGGGAACTGGCAGAAAAACCAAACGGCGCAAGTTAAAGCTACGCCGTTTTTCCTGGCGCTCTTTAACGAATAATCCTCAAAAGTCTCCGGAAAAGCCGGGGGCTTTTGTTTATGAGCCGCTCAAAGCAGCTGCAGGGGGTCGCTAATGCGGCCCCAGTGATTAAGAACGACTCAAAAAGGTGGTTTAGGGGTTGGGCCAGCGCGTCGAAAGCGATAACTTTTAGGTCGATTCATGCACGATCTCCCCCAGTCCCATTTGACAAAGCGCATCGTTAAGCAACTGGCGAATCTCGCCAGCGGTTTCCAAGGTCAGCGCCTGCTGCGCCAATTCACGAGCTTTGGTCAAGGTAACGCTGCGGATCGCCCATTTAACCCTGGGTACGCTGATCGCGCCGGCGCTCAAGCTATCCACTCCCATACCCAGCAACAGCAACGCAGCCCCTGGATCAGCGGGCATTTCTCCGCATAGATTAACGGGCCGGCCCGCCTGATGGCCTGCAGCAATAACGTGGGCAATGGCCTTGAGCATGGATGGATGCAGATTGTCATACAAGCTGGCCACCCGAGCATTATCACGGTCCACGGCCAGTAAGTACTGGGTAAGATCATTGGTGCCGACCGACAGAAAATCCACCCGCCGCGCCAGTTGCGCCGCTTGCCAGACTGCGGAGGGAATTTCGATCATGACCCCGATTTCCGGCCGCGCCACCGGCCAGCCCTCCTC
>JAGRHK010000566.1 GCA_020444985.1 Candidatus Competibacteraceae bacterium | reverse complement strand
GAGCCGGGCAGTAGCCAGACCCGACTCAAGCCTATCAAATAGCATAGCAGCGACTTTCGCGGCTTTTATCAATGTGAGGATTGGCGCCATGGATATACACCCCACCGCTGTCGCCACTTGCGAGGCGGAGATCGCCATGCCAATAACCATCGCCTTCGATGTGTACGGAACCCTTATCGATACCCAGGGGGTCATCGCCGTCCTGGAAGATCTCATCGGCGAGCGTGCCGCCGAATTCTCCCGGACATGGCGGGACAAGCAACTGGAGTATTCATTCCGGCGAGGGTTGATGGCCGCGTATGCTGATTTTGGTGTGTGTACACGCCAGGCCCTGGAATATACCTGCCTCTATTACCAGACCCCCTTTACAAGTGACCAGAAACGGGGACTGCTGGACAGCTACAGCTCGCTCCCCGCTTTCGATGATGTAAAAACCGGGTTATCGCAGTTACAGGGTGCGGGAATCAGCCTGTACGCTTTTTCCAACGGCGCGAGGAGGGCAGTGGAGGTACTGCTTGCCAACGCGGGCATTCGGGATTGCTTCGACGGCATCGTGAGTTGCGACGATGTTCGCTCGTTCAAGCCGAATCCCGCGGTTTATGCGCACTTTCTCAAGGAATCAGGGGCCACCAGAGAAGCAGCCTGGCTGGTTTCCAGCAATCCGTTTGACGTTATTGGTGCCATATCGGCCGGCTGGCGGGCAGCCTGGCTGCAGCGATCAGGCAGCGCAGTATTTGACCCCTGGGATATAGAACCGACGCTCACAGTTGCCAGCCTGGGCGACCTCGCCGCAAAACTGCTAACACCCGCGCACTGAATGCGTGGCAGATTGGTTTTCAGGATTAAGGGCAATAGGACCATCGTTAACCGTGGATTTTTATGTTGTTGGCAGCACCCTTTTCCACATCACCTTCTCTCCCGTTGTCTAAAGCGGCCTGGCGTCATGCCTGTCCAACTCCTGAATGCCCGGTTGAATGCGCTTTGATCGGAGTAGCCCAACAAAAAGGGGATTTCAGAAAGCATGAGAGAAGTCCGCGATAAATAGCGACGGGCAAGCTGTTCTCGGACAGCATCACGCAGCGCCTGGTAGGAGAGATTATATTCCACCAGCCTGCGTTGTAAGGTTCGGGTGGACAGATGCATTCCCCTGGCAACTTTAGGCAGGGTTGCTCCACTCTCTGGAATCGACTTCAACAGCACCGCTTGCAGACATTTCAGGAAAGGGTCGTCGGTACCCGCCACAGTGGAAAACGCAATCTGCTGTTGCTGGCGCATTGCGCGAAAGTTTTCCGGCAAGGCCCCCAGACTGGACCGGTGAATCGTCGCTGCATCAAAAGTTAACCCTGGATAGTCTGAGTTAAACTTGACCGGGCAGGCAAAAAATCGGTTAAAGGGAACGATATCACCCGGCTTGTCACCGGTCAGAGAGACGGACAAAAGATCACAACCCCCGGGGTAGCGCTGACGAAGAAAGGTAATCAACG
>JAGRHK010000565.1 GCA_020444985.1 Candidatus Competibacteraceae bacterium | reverse complement strand
GAATCCCTGATTCTTGAAATTAAGATGTGCTGTTGGAAGAAGCCGTTATGTTGCTCATACCCGCGATTGACTTGAAAGATGGTAAATGTGTGCGGCTGCGTCAAGGCCGCATGGAGGATTCAACAATCTTTTCGGACGACCCGGTGGCCATGGCCGAGCGCTGGGTAAAGGCTGGCGCACGACGCCTGCATCTGGTCGATCTGAATGGCGCATTCGCCGGCCAGCCGGTCAATGCCCAGGTGATTGGCCAAATCGCCAAGGCTTTCCCTGATCTGCCGATTCAGGTCGGCGGTGGAATCCGTGATGAAGAAACGGTAGAGGCCTATCTTGACGCAGGCGTTCAATTCGTCATCATCGGCACCAAGGCGGTTCAGGAACCGCACTTCATCAGTGATCTGTGCCTGGAGTACCCTGGTCACATCATTGTGGGACTCGACGCCAAAAATGGACGAGCCGCCATCAATGGCTGGTCGAAGTTGTCCAAACATGATGTCGTCGAGCTGGCGCAAATCTTTGAACGCGATGGCGTAGAGGCCATTGTTTACACCGATATTGGCCGTGATGGCATGATGCAGGGCGTCAATGTCGAGGCCACGGTTCGTCTGGCCCAATCGATTGCGATCCCGGTCATTGCTTCCGGCGGAGTCAGCACGCTGGATGATGTGCGCGCGTTGTGCGCCGTAGAGAATGAGGGGATCATGGGAGCGATCATTGGTCGGGCGTTGTATGATGGCGCTATCGATTTGGCCGAAGCCCAGCGCCAAGCCGACGCGGCGGGGCGCAGTTAGATGGGATTGGCAAAACGCATTATCCCTTGTCTGGATGTCGACCATGGCCGCGTGGTCAAGGGCGTCCGGTTCGTCGAGATTCGCGACGCCGGCGATCCGGTGGAAATCGCGCGTCGTTATGACCAGGAGGGCGCTGACGAAATCACCTTTCTGGACATTACCGCCAGCTCCGATGATCGCGAAACCATGGTGCATGTCGTCGAACAAGTTGCCAGCGAGGTATTTATTCCGCTGACGGTCGGCGGCGGCATCCGCACCCTGGACGATGTGCGGCGCATGTTGAACGCTGGCGCTGACAAGGTGTCCATCAATACCGCCGCTATTCATCGTCCTGAATTCGTCCGCGAAGCCGCTGAACGTTTCGGCAATCAGTGCATTGTCGTCGCCATTGATGCGAAATCCGTCCAACAAACCGGCGATGCGCCGCGCTGGGAAATTTTTACCCACGGCGGCCGTCGGCCTACCGGTATCAACGCCATCGAATGGGCGCAGCGTATGGCGAATTACGGAGCCGGCGAGATTCTGTTGACCAGCATGGATCGCGATGGCACCAAAATCGGCTTCGATTTGGAATTGACCCGCGCGATCAGCGAAGCGGTCAGTATCCCAGTGATCGCTTCGGGCGGGGTCGGCACGCTGGATCATCTGGCCGATGGCGTTCTATTGGGCAAGGCGGATGCGGTGCTGGCCGCCAGCATCTTTCATTTCGCCGAATACGCCATCGAACAGGCCAAGCGCCACATGCAGGCGCGTGGGATTGAAGTAAGACTTTAATTAGAAATGATTTCA
>JAGRHK010000564.1 GCA_020444985.1 Candidatus Competibacteraceae bacterium | reverse complement strand
CTGAATAAACGCCTTATCAAAGTGACTGTCGCATCCACAATAAAGGGTGAAAATATGAGCAATAACGCCCAGAAGGGAAACAAGCCTGCTTGATAACCCCAAAGACCGCAGGCCGCCGCCAGAAACCCCAGCATCGTGGAACCGATGTCACCCAGAAAAATCCGGGCCGGGGGGAAATTAAAAACCAGGAAACCGGCGCTGGCCACCGCCACGATCAGGCAGATTGCCGAAAACCCAGCATCCGCTTGTCCCAGCCAGGCCAGCGCCGAAAATCCGATGACCGCCATACCGCCTGCGAAACCATCCATGCCATCCATGAAGTTATAGAGATTGATCATCCACGTTACAAACAACACCAACAGCATCACGGCCACCCAGTCGGGGAGTTGCCATGACAAGCCCGGCAGGTACAGCGCTAATAGCCCCCGATTCATCAGCACTAGACTGATCGCGGCCCAGACATGGATCGCGAAACGCCAACCGATTGCGATTCCCCACCGCTCATCCAACCCGGCGATGACAACTAATGGCAACAGCCCAGGCAGTAGCCCCATCAGCAGGGGATGGGCGGCTGGAACGAAGAGCGCCAGCAGGAGGCCGCCCGCCAACCCGCCCCCCAGAACCGCCAGGCCGCCAGTTCTGGGGGTTGGGCGCTCATGCAGGGAGCGCTCGTTGGGATGATCCAGCCATTGCCAGCGGGAAGTCGATCGGGAAAGGAGAAATGTCAGCGTCAGCGCCGTCACAAAAACTGCGGATAGAATTGGAAGAACCACTTGAATCACGCCGCGCCAGGGCGTTGACGCGCCCAAGCGGCGATCTCGCGGATATACTCGGGCGTGGTTCGGCAACACCCCCCGATGAGTCGCGCACCGCCGGCATACCAGTCGCGCGCGGCGGCGGCAAAGGTCGCGTCGGTCGCCGGACCGCTCCAGTCGTGTCGCGCGGCGTCATACGTCTCCCCGGAATTCGGGTAAACCACGATGGGTTTGGCCGATGCTGCTCGAATCGCTGCGATCAGCGTCGGGATATGCCGGGGCGCAGTGCAATTCACCCCGATGGCGACCGCCTGCGGCATCTGATCGAGCCAGGCGGCGCAATCGGCCAGGCGCTCGCCATGACACGTATGCGCCCCGTCGCGAGCGCTGAAGCTGAACCAGGCGCAAGCCTCCGGAAATTCAGCAAGAAGACGCGCCAGGGCGCGAGCTTCCATGAAACAGGGCAGGGTTTCGCAAGCCAACAGATCGGGACCGGCTTCCAGCAGCGCCGCCAGGCGCGGACGATGAAAGTCCATGAGCGCATGCTCACTTAGTCCATACTCGCCCCGATATTCGGAACCATCGGCCAAAAAAGCGCCATAAGGTCCCACCGAGGCCGCAACCAGCGGTCGGGGCCGACTCATCCAGCGAGTTCCATCTCCCCAAAAAGCGTCGCGCGCCTCAACCGCCAGGCGCACTGACCGCTGCATCAGCTCCAGCGCCGCTTCATGCGTTAATCCGCGCCGCATGAAGCCTTCCAACGTCGCTTGGTAACTGGCGGTGATCACGCAATCAGCGACAGCCTGGAAATAATCAAGATGGACTTGATA
>JAGRHK010000563.1 GCA_020444985.1 Candidatus Competibacteraceae bacterium | reverse complement strand
GATGCCTTCCAGTTGCCAGGGCAGCCCGCCGATGGTTCCGACATGGACCCGCTGCTCGACCAAGGTGCCCTGCTCCACCAGCGCCGCCGGCATGTCCGCCGCCATGCCATGTTCGCGCAAACGTTCGCAAATATACCCGACGCTCTTCAAGCCCATGTAGAACACCACCGTTTGTCCAGGCTGTGTCAGCACCGGCCAGTTCAAATCCAGCGCCCCTTCCTTGAGATGGCCGGTCACGAATACGCAACTTTGCGCGTAATCGCGATGGGTCAGTGGAATGCCGGCATACGCTGCGCAGCCGGCAGCGGCCGTCACCCCCGGCACCACCTGAAACGGAATGCCCGCCGCCATCAGGGTTTGAATCTCCTCGCCGCCCCGGCCAAAGATGAAGGGATCGCCGCCTTTCAGGCGTAGCACCTTTTTGCCTGTGACGGCCAAATCGACCAGCAAGCGATTGATCTCCCGTTGAGGGAGGGTGTGATGATCCGGCGCCTTGCCTACGAAAATCCGCTCAATCTGGGGTTCCAGCAATTCCAGAATTTGCGGACCAATCAACCGGTCATACACCGCGACATCGGCCTGTCGCATCAAACGCAACGCCTTCAGCGTCAAAAGTTCCGGATCGCCGGGACCGGCGCCGACCAGGTAGACCTCGCCAACAGGCTGGAGTGGTTCTGTCATGAGTGTGCTTCGGTGATGAGTAGAATCATGGTGAATAGAATAATTATTTTAGCGCCAGGAACCGTGTGTGGGGAATGACGCGCATGATGATGAGTGCGCAGGGGGTCATCGGGCGGCGGCGTGGCAGCCGTGTTAAAAGAGGATGATTTGCGGGAAAGATCATGGGTCAATGCGTCAGGCGTTCCGCGCGAATTCCGGTCAACGCCCATTCCAATCGTCGCCAAGCCGGTTCGTCACCCGGCAACCCAAAGCGCAGTCCCGGTGGATCTGTGAAGCGCCGCACCAGAATCCCGCGCCGGGCCAAGGCATCCTGCCAGAACTCCGCTTCCGGCAAGGGAACCCACTGAAACAGAGCAGCCCCGCCCGCCACCGGCAAGCGTTGCCGTTTCAGCAATTCCGCCAATCGTTCGCCCCAAGCGGGCGCACAATTCCGCATTTCCGCTTGCCAGCGCCGGTCCTTCAAGGCCTGTGTCGCAACCCAGCGCGCTGGACCGCTGATCGTCCAGGGGCCAAGCGCATTCTGTAAGCGCTCCCGCACCGCCGGTTCCGCCAAGACGAAGCCCACCCGCGCCCCGGCCAAGCCGAAAAACTTGCCCAGCGAACGCAGGATGATCAACCCGGCTGCGCCAGCGCGACCAGTCAAACTGTCATTTGGCGTGGCATCCATGAACGCTTCATCGATTACCAGCCAACCATCGCGCCGCGCCAGCCGCTCCCGCCAGCGCAACAAAGTTTCCGGCGCAAAACGCAGACCGGTGGGGTTATTGGGATTCACCACGACCAGCACATCCAGGCGATCCACTGCCGTATCCAGCTCCGCGACCGTCAGCGTTGCAATCGCATGGCCCGCTCGTTGCCAAGCGTAGGCGTGTTCGGCATAGCTGGGATGCAGGACGCCGGTTCGGCCCGGTTCCCGCAATAACGGC